>NZ_JBFAJA010000108.1:0-41550 GCF_040654975.1 Dactylosporangium sp. NPDC050588
GAGCTCACCGGCGACGAGGTGCAGGCGGTCGTCGGTACCGTCGACGGCGGCGCGGCGAACGTCGCCGACATCTACCCGCTCGCCCCGCTGCAGGAGGGCATGCTCTTCCACCACCTCCTGGCGGACGGCGGCGACGACGTCTACGCCGTGCCACGCATCTTCGAACTGCCCGACCGGGCCGGCCTCGACAACTTCGTCGCCGCGCTGCAGCGGGTCGTCGACCGGCACGACATCTTCCGCACCTCCGTCGTGTGGGCCGGGCTGCGCGAGCCGGTGCAGGTCGTGTGGCGGACGGCGGCCCTGCCGGTGACCCAGGTCGACGGGGTCACCGACGCCCAGGAGCTGCTGTCCGTGGTCGGCCTGTCGATGGACCTCGGCCGGGCCCCGCTGATCGACGTGCACGTCGCCGCCCTCGACGGCGGCCGGTGGCTGGCGATGGTCCGCATCCACCACCTGGTGCAGGACCACACGGCGGTCGAGGTGGTCTACAACGAGGTCCGGGCGATCCTGACCGGGCGGACCGGCGAGCTGACCGCGCCCCTGCCGTTCCGCAACTTCGTCGCCCAGGCCCGGTCCGGGCTCGGCACCGAGGAGCACGAGCGGTTCTTCCGCGACCTGCTCGCCGGGGTCGACGAGCCGACCGCCGCCTTCGGCATCAACGCGGTCCGCGGCGACGGATCCGGTGTCACCAGCGGGTTCGGCCGCATGGACGACGCCCTCGGGGTGCGGCTGCGGGAAGTGTCCCGTCGGCTCGGCGCCAGCCCCGCGACCGTCATCCACGTGGCGTTCTCGCGGGTCCTCGCCGTCGTCGCGGCCCGCGAGGACGTGGTCTTCGGCACGCTGCTCTTCGGCCGGATGAACGCCGGCGCCGGCGCCGACCGGGTCCCCGGCCTGTTCATCAACTCCCTGCCGGTGCGGGTGCGGACCGGCGATCTGAACGTGGTCGCCGCCGTCGCCGCGATGCGCGGGCAGCTCGCCGGTCTCCTCGAACACGAGCACGCGCCGTTGGCACTGGCCCAGCGGGCGAGCGGCGTGCCGGCGAAGACGGCACTGTTCAACTCGCTGTTCAACTATCGACACAACACGCTCGACCGGACGGCGCCGGAGACCGACACTGCCGCAGGTGACGACAACGACACGACCGCCGACGTGCGGCAGGTGTACGTCCGGGAGAGGACCAACTACCCGCTGTCCGTGGCCGTCGATGACGACGACGAGAGCTTCGGCCTGCTCGTCGACGCGGTCGCCCCGATCGACCCGGACGCGGTCGTGAGCATGATCTTCACCGCGGTCGCCGGTCTCGTCGAGGCCCTCGAATCGGACCTGAGCGGCGGGTCGACGACCCCGCTGTCGGCGGTGCCGGTCCTCGACGCGGCACACCTCGACCGGGTCCTCGCCGACTGGAACGACACCGCAGCGCCGTTGCGGGCCGACCTCGTCCCGGTGTTGTTCGCCGAGCGGGTGGCGCGGACGCCGGACGCGGTGGCGGTGGTGTGTGACGGCGTGGAGGTGTCCTATGTGGACCTCGATGCCCGCGCGAACCGTCTCGCCCGCTACTTGGCTGGTGCGGGGGTGGGGCCTGACTCTGTCGTCGGCCTGTACCTGCCGCGCGGCATCGACATGGTGGTGGCGCTCCTGGCGGTGTGGAAGGCGGGCGGCGCGTACCTGCCGATCGACCTGGCGTACCCGGCGGAGCGGATCGCGTTCATGCTTGCCGACGCGAAGGCCGCGGTGCTGCTGGGTCTTGAAGACGACCTGGACGAGCTGCCTGCGGGGCGGGTGCGGACCGTCGCGGTCGACGACCCGCGAATCGGCCGGCAGTCGCCGGATCCGCTGAACGTGGCGGTCCTGCCGGATCATCTCGCGTACGTCATCTACACATCCGGCTCGACCGGCACGCCGAAGGGCGTCGCGGTCACCCACGGCGGCCTGACGAACTACGCCCAGTGGGCCGCCGCCGAGTACGGTCCGGCCGGTCAGGGTGCGGTGCTGCACTCCTCCCTGGCGTTCGACCTGACGGTGACGAGCGTGATCGTGCCGCTGATCGCCGGGTCGCGGGTGGTGGCCAGCGTCGACGGCGGTGCCGAGGGCTTGGCGGACGTCGTCAACGGCTCGGGTGGGTTCGACGTGTTGAAGGTCGTCCCCGCGCATCTGCCGATGCTGAGCGAGCTGCTGACCGGCCCGACCGCCAAGGTCCTGGTCGTCGGCGGTGAGGCGCTGACCGCCGGACCGGTCCGGCAATGGCTGGACCTGGCACCCGGCTCGGTCGTCGTGAACGAGTACGGCCCGACCGAGACCGTCGTCGGCTGCTGCGTGTACCGCGTGACGGCGGGTCAGGAACTGGCGGATCAGGTGCCCATCGGCAGGCCGATCGCCAACACCCGCCTGTATGTGCTGGACGAGCGACTCCGGCCGGTGCCGGTCGGGGTGGCCGGTGAGCTGTACATCGGCGGCGCGCAACTGGCCCGCGGCTACGTGGGCCGGGGTGGGCTGACGGCGGCCCGGTTCGTCGCCGACCCGCTCGGTAGCGGTGAGCGCCTGTACCGCACCGGCGACGTCGTGCGCTGGAACGCCGACGGGAACCTGGTCTACCTCGGCCGCGCCGACGAGCAGGTGAAGATCCACGGGTACCGGATCGAACCCGGCGAGATCGAAGCGGTGATCGCCGGTCACTCGGAGGTCGCCCGGGCCGCCGTGATCGCCCGTGAGGACGTCCCCGGCGACCGGCGGCTCGTCGCCTACGTCGTGCCCGACGAGGACGAGGAGCCGGACGCGACCGCGTTGCGGGCCTACGTCGCGGCCCGGCTGCCGGAGTACCTGGTGCCGTCCGCCGTGGTCGTCCTCGACGCGCTGCCGCTGACCACCAACGGCAAGCTCGACCGGCGGGCGCTGCCCGCACCGGAGGCCGCCGCGACCACCGGCGGCGGCCGGTCGCCCGCCAACCCCCGCGAAGAAGCACTCTGCCGGGCGTTCGCCGAGGTGCTCGGCGTCGACCACGTCGGCGTCGACGACGACTTCTTCGACATCGGCGGCAACTCGCTGCTCGCCGTCCGGCTCACCAGCCGCATCCGCTCGCTGCTCGGCGTGGAGGTCACGCTGCGGCTGCTGCTCGACGAACCGACCGTCGCCCGGCTCGCCGCCCGGCTCGAGGACACCACACCAGCCCGGCCGGCGCTGCGGCCGATGCGAACCACGGAGGAATCCTGATGTACCCGTTGTCCTACGCGCAGCGCCGCCTGTGGTTCATCGACCGGCTCGAAGGCCCCAGCGCCACCTACAACATCCCGACCGTGCTGCCGCTGCCCGGTGACATCGACGCCGGCGCGCTCGGCGCCGCGATCCGGGACGTGATCGGCCGGCACGAGGTCCTGCGGACCGTCTTCCCGGTCGTCGGCGGCGAGCCGCAGCAGGAGGTCCTTGGCCTCGACGGCCTCGACTGGCGGCTGCACGTCCACACGGTCGCCCCCGGCGACCTGCCCGCCGCGATCGACCGGGCCGCCGGGCACGTCTTCGACCTCGCGACCGAGGTACCGATCCGGGCGTCGCTGTTCGAGGCCGGGCCGGACGAGCGCGTCCTCGTCCTGGTCGTGCACCACATCGCCAGCGACGGCTGGTCCCGCGGACCGCTGATCAGGGACGTGACCATCGCCTACGAGGCCCGGCTCGGCGGTCACGGCCCGCGGTGGGCGCCGCTGCCGGTCCAGTACGCCGACTACACGCTCTGGCAGCGGGAGCTGCTCGGCAGCGATGACGACCCGGGCAGCCTCGGCAACCGGCAGGTCGCGTACTGGCGGCAGGCGCTCGCCGGCATCCCGGACGAGCTCGCGCTGCCCTTCGACCGGCCCCGGGCCGTCGTCGCCGACCACGCCGGGCACGCCGCCGAGGTGCGGATCCCGGCGGCCGTCCACGCCCGGCTCATCGACGTCGCCCGCGAGCACGACGTCACCGTCTTCATGCTGCTGCAGTCCGCGACCGCGGTCCTGCTGTCCAGGCTCGGCGCCGGCACCGACATCCCGATCGGGGTCGCGGTCGCCGGCCGTACCGACGACGCGCTCAACGACCTGATCGGCTTCTTCGTCAACACGCTCGTGATCCGGACCGACCTCACCGGCGACCCCACCTTCGCGCAGATCCTGGCCCAGGTCCGGGACACCGGGTGGCGGGCGTTCGAACACCAGGACGTGCCGTTCGAGCGGCTCGTCGAGGAGCTCGCCCCGGCCCGCTCGCTGGCCCGGCAGCCGCTGTTCCAGGTGCTGCTCACCGTCGAGGACGCCGAGACCGTCCCCGACACGCCGGACCCGCGGCCGGGTCAGGGCGCCGGTGTCCCGGTCGCGAAGTTCGACCTCGACGTCAGCCTCGGCGAGACGTTCCACGCCGACGGCACCCCGGCCGGCGTGGTCGGCTCGGTGACCGGAGCCGCGGCGCTGTTCGACGCGCAAACCGTCGCGGCGGTCGCGGCCCGGCTCGCCAGGGTCCTCGGCGCCGTCGTCGCCGACCCCGGCCTGCGACTGTCCGAAGTGGACGTGCTCGACGCCGAGGAGCGGCGGCGGGTCCTGGTGGACTGGAACGCGACCGGGTTCACCGCGCCGGAGACCACGCTGCCGGCGCTGTTCGCGGCCCAGGTCGCGCGGACCCCGGACGCGGTGGCGCTGCTGTCCGGTGCCGAGTCGGTCACGTACGCGCAGCTGCACGAGCGGTCGAACCGTGTCGCGAACCGCTTGCGGGGCACCGGCGTCGGCCCGGAGACGGTCGTCGGTGTCCGGATGCGCCGCGGGATCGACCTGCTCGTCGCCGTGCTCGGCATCCTCAAGGCCGGCGGCGCCTACCTGCCCCTCGACCCGGATCTGCCCGACGAGCGGGTCGCATTCATGGTCGCCGACGCCGGCGCGGCCCTCGTGCTGTCCGATGTGGACGGCGACGACGCCACCGACCTCGACGCGGTGCTGCTCCCGTCGCACCCGGCGTACGTCATCTACACGTCGGGCTCGACCGGCACGCCGAAGGGTGTGGTGGTGGAGCATCGTTCGGCGGCGGTGTTGGTGCGGTGGGCGGGGGAGCGGTTCGGTGGTGCGCTGTTCGGGCGGGTGCTGGGTGCGACGTCGCTGAGCTTCGACGTGTCGGTGTTCGAGCTGTTCGGCCCGTTGTGCAGCGGCGGGTCCGTCCGCATCGTCGACGACCTCCTCGCCCTGGCGGACGGGGACGTGGACGACGTTTCACTGATCTGCGCTGTGCCGTCGGCGCTGATGCCGGTCGTCGGGTCGGTGTCCGCGGACATGGTGGTGCTCGCCGGCGAGGGCCTGTCCGCCCCGGTGCTCGGCACCATCGGTGCCGCGGTGCCGGCGGTGGCGAACATCTACGGCCCGACCGAGGCGACGGTGTACGCCACGGCGTGGTTCGACGACGGCGTCAGCCGGCCCGTGCCGCCGATCGGCCGCCCCATCGGCGGAGCCCGCGTGTACGTCCTCGACGACCGCCTGCAGCCCGTCGCGCCCGGCACGGCCGGTGAGCTGTACCTGGGCGGGACGGGCGTGGCCCGCGGCTACCTGAACCGGCCCGGGCTGACCGCCGAACGGTTCGTCGCGGACCCGTTCGGGCCCGGACGGCTGTACCGCACCGGCGACCTGGTCCGGTGGGACGCCGACGGCGACCTGGTCTACCTCGGCCGCACCGACCAGCAGGTGAAGGTCCGCGGGTTCCGGGTCGAGCCGGGCGAGATCGAGGCGGTCCTCGCCGGGCACGCCGACATCACGCAGGCCGTCGTCGTCGCCCGTGACGACCGGCTCGTCGCCTACGCGGCCGGCACCGCGGACAGCGCGGCGCTGCGCAGGCTCGCCGCCGCCCGGCTGCCCGACTACATGGTCCCGGCCGCGGTCATCGTCCTGGACGCGCTGCCGCTCAACGCCAACGGCAAGCTCGACCGCGCGGCCCTGCCCGCCCCCGACTTCAGCGCCGCCGCAGGCGCCGGCCGCGGACCCGCCGACGTCCGCGAGGAGCTGATCTGCCAGGCGTTCGCCGACGTGCTCGGCCTGGAGACCGTCGGCGTCGACGACGACTTCTTCGCCCTCGGCGGGCACTCCCTGCTCGCTGTGCGCCTCGTCGAACGGCTGCGGACCCGCGGGATGGCGGTGTCGGTGCGGGCCCTGTTCCTGACCCCGACCCCGGCCGGGATCGCGGCGGCCGCCGGCGGCGTCACCGTGGCGGTCCCGCCCAACCTGATCCCCGCGGACGCGCGGGCGATCACGCCGGAGATGCTGCCGCTGACCGACCTCACCGAGGCCGAGGTGCGGACGGTCGTGGCCGCGGTGCCGGGCGGCGCCGCCGGCATCGCTGACGTCTACCCGCTCGCCCCGCTGCAGGAAGGCATCTTCTTCCACCACCTCCTCGCCGACGGCGGCCAGGACGCGTACGTGACCCCGTTCGTCCTCGAGTTCGCCGACCGCGCCCGCCTCGACGCGTTCACCGCCGCGCTGCAGCAGGTCGTCGACCGGCACGACGTCTTCCGTACCTCGGTGGTGTGGTCCGGGCTGCGGGAACCGGTCCAGGTCGTGTGGCGGACGGCGACCCTGCCCGTCACCGAGGCCGGCGGCACGACCGGCGCCGAGGACCTGGTGGCGGCGGTCGGGCTGGCGATGGACCTCGGTCGTGCGCCGCTCATCGACGTCCACGCCGCGCAGGTCACCGGCGGGCCGTGGCTGGGCCTGGTGCGCATCCACCACCTCGTCCAGGACCACACCGCCCTCGAGGTCGTCCTCGCCGAGATCGCCGCGGTCCTCGCCGGCCGGGCCGGCAGCCTGCCGGAGCCGCTGCCGTTCCGGGACTTCGTCGCACAGACCCGGGCCGGCCTCGCCGACGGCACCCACGAGGAGTTCTTCCGCCGGCTCCTGGCCGGCGTCGACGCGCCGACCGCCGCGTTCGGGGTGACCGACGTGCACGGCGACGGCGCGGCGGCGGTCCGCACCGGCACGACGGTCGAGCCGGCGCTCGCGGCGCGGCTGCGCCGGGCCGCCCGCGACCTGCGGACCAGCCCGGCGACGGTGCTGCACGTGGCGTGGGCGCGGGTCCTGGCCGCCGTCTCCGGCCGCGATGACGTCGTCTTCGGCACCGTCCTGTTCGGCCGGATGAACGCCGGCGCCGGATCCGACCGGGTGCCCGGGCTGTACATGAACACCCTGCCGGTGCGGGTCCGCACCGGCGACCTCGACGTCCTCGGCGCCGTCACGGCCACGCGGCAGCAGCTCGCCGAGCTGCTCGAGCACGAGCACGCCGCCCTCGCCCTCGCCCAGCGGTCCAGCGCCGTCCCGGCGGACGCGCCCCTGTTCACGACCCTGCTCAACTACCGGCACAACACCGCCGGCGCCACCGGTGACCCGGACGAGGGCGGATTCGCCGGGATCCGGCCCGTGTACTCGCGGGAACGCACCAACTATCCGCTGACGGTGTCGGTCGACGACGACGGCGACGCGCTCGGCTTCGTCGTCGCCGCCGTCGCCCCCATCGACCCGGCCGCCGTGGCCCGCATGCTGCTCACCGCCATCGAAGGGCTGGTGCCGGCCCTCGAGGCGGGCGCGCCGCGCACCCCGCTGCCGGCCGTGCCGGTCCTCGACGCGGCCGAACTGGACCGGGTGCTGGTCCAGTGGAACGACACCGCGGCCGACGTGCCGTCCGGGACCGTGCCGGACCTGTTCGCCGCGCAGGCGAGCCTGACGCCGGACGCGCCGGCGGTGGAGTTCGAGGACACGGTGCTCACCTACCGGGAGCTGTCCGCCCGGTCCGACCGGATCGCCCACCGGCTCGCCGCCCTCGGGGTCGGCGCCGAGTCGGTGGTCGCGGTCCACCTGGACCGTGGCGCCGACACCGTCGCCGCGGTGCTCGGCGTGTGGAAGGCCGGCGCCGCGTACCTGCCGGTCGACCCCGAGCTGCCGGCCGAGCGGATCGCGTTCATGCTCGCCGACGCGGGCGCCGCGTGCGTCATCACCGGCGGACCGGCGACCGGTCTGGGCGTCCCGGTCGTCGACGTCCGCGACCCGGCGGGCGCGGCCGGCGACACGATCAGCAGGACAGTGCTGCCGGACCAGGCGGCGTACGTCATGTACACGTCCGGGTCGACCGGCGTGCCGAAGGGCGTCGTCGTCACCCACGCCGGGATCGTGAACCGGCTGGCGTGGCTGCGGACCCAGATCCCCCTCGCGGCCGGGGACCGGCTGCTGCACAAGACCCCGCCCGGGTTCGACGTCTCGGTGTGGGAGCTGTTCCTGCCGCTGGTGCAGGGCGCGGTCACGGTCGTCGCCCGGCCCGGCGGCCACCGCGACCCGGCCTACGTCGCCGAGCTGATCCGCGAGCGGGCCATCGACACCGTCCACTTCGTCCCGTCCCTGCTGGAGGCGTTCCTGGCGCTGCCGGAGGCCGCGGCGTGCACCGTCCTGCGGCGGATCGTGTGCTCCGGTGAGGCGCTCACGGCGCGGCTGCGGGACCGGAGCCTCGCTGTGCTGCCCGGGGTCGCGCTGTTCAACCTGTACGGCCCGGCGGAGGCGCCGACCGAGGCCGGATGCGAGGTCCCGGCCGGCGGCGCCGACGTCCCGATCGGCCGGCCGGTCGCCAACACCCGGGCGTTCGTGCTCGACGAGCGGCTCGCGCCGGTCCCGGTCGGGGTCGCCGGCGAGCTGTACGTCGCCGGCGCCCAGCTCGCCCGCGGCTACGCCGGCCGGGCCGGGCTGACCGCCGAACGGTTCGTCGCCGACCCGTTCGACACCGGCGGGCGGCTCTACCGGACCGGCGACGTGGTGCGCCGCGACGCCGGCGGCGACCTGGTGTATCTCGGCCGCGCCGACGACCAGGTGAAGATCCGCGGGGTCCGGGTCGAGCCGGCCGAGGTCGAGGCGGTGCTCGCCGCGCACCCGCTGGTCGCCCGGGCCGCCGTCGTCGCGAGGGAGGACACCGCCGGCGACCGGCGCCTCGTCGCGTACGTCGTCGGGACCGCCGACAGCGCGAGCCTGCGCGCGTACGCCCGCGGCCGGCTGCCGGAGGCCATGGTGCCGTCGACGGTCGTGGTCCTCGACGAGCTGCCGCTGTCGGTCAACGGCAAGCTCGACCGTGGGGCACTGCCCGCTCCGGACCTCACGACCGGGGCCGGGCGCGCCCCGGCGAACGCCCGCGAGGAGCTGCTGTGCCTGGCGTTCGCCGACGTGCTCGGCGTCGACGGGGTCGGCGTCGACGACGACTTCTTCGCCCTCGGCGGGCATTCGCTGCTCGCCGTCCGGCTCGTCAGCCGGATCCGGGCCACACTCGGCGTCGAGGTGTCGCTGCGCAGCCTGTTCGAGGCGCCGACCCCGGCCGGCCTCGCGGCCCGGATCGCGGGTGCCGGCGTCGCCCGGCCCGCGCTGGAGCCGGCGCGGCGCCCGGCGCGGCTGCCGCTGTCGTTCACGCAGCAGCGGCTGTGGTTCATCGGGCAGCTGGAAGGCCCCAGCGCCACCTACAACCGGCCGGTCGTCCTGCGGCTGTCCGGCAGCATCGACCGCGCCGCCCTCGACGCGGCGTGGCGGGACGTGATCGGCCGGCACGAGGTGCTGCGCACGGTCTTCCCGACCGAGGACGGGCAGCCGTTCCAGCACATTGTCGACGTCGCCGACCTCGACTGGCGGCTGCAGGCCGCGGACGTGACGGCACAGGAGCTGCGCGCCCGGGTCGCGGCGGCGGCGGACCACGCGTTCGACCTGGCCACCGAGATCCCGATCCGGGCGTGGCTGTTCACCGCCCCCGGCGAGCAGGTCCTCGTCGTCGTCGTGCACCACATCGCCAGCGACGGCTGGTCCACCAAGCCGCTCGCCGACGACCTGTCCACGGCGTACGCGGCCCGCCTGCACGGCCGGGCGCCGGTGTGGCAGCCGCTGCCGGTGCAGTACGCGGACTACACGCTGTGGCAGCGGACCCTGCTCGGCGACGACGAGGACCCGGACAGCCTGATCTCCCGGCAGGTCGCCTACTGGCGGCAGGCGCTCGCCGGCGCCCCCGGGGAGCTGGCGCTGCCGGTGGACCGGCCCCGCCCGGCGGTCTCGCAGCACCTCGGGCACACCGTGCCGGTGCACATCCCGGCCGGCGTGCACACCCGCGTCCGCGCCGTCGCCCGCGAGCAGGGCGTGACGGTCTTCATGCTGCTGCAGGCCGCGCTCGCCGTGACGGTCGCCAAGCTCGGCGCCGGCACCGACATCCCGATCGGTTCGGCGATCGCCGGACGCACCGACGAAGCCCTCGACGACCTCGTCGGTTCCTTCGTCAACACGCTCGTCATCCGCACCGACGTGTCCGGCGACCCGACGTTCGCGGAGCTGCTCGCCCGGGTGCGGGAGACCAGCCTCGCCGGGTTCGAGCACCAGGACGTGCCGTTCGAGCGGCTCGTCGAGGAGCTCGCCCCGTCGCGCTCCCTCGCCCGGCACCCGCTCTTCCAGGTGCTGCTGACGATGCAGAACAACGCCGCCGCGGAGCTGGACCTGACGGGCGTGAGCGCCGGGCAGGTGGCGGCGCAGTGGGCGACCGCGGCACCCGCCCCGGCGGGTGAACCGGCCGACGGGCCGGAGACGGTGGCGCCGGTGGTGACGGCGGCCAAGTTTGACATCGACGTCATCGTCGGTGAGGTCTTCGACCCGGACGGGTCGCCGGCCGGCATCCGCGGCGGACTGACCGGCTCCGTCGACCTGTTCGACGCCACGACCGTCGCCGGGTTCGCCGATCGGTGGGCGCGGGTCCTGGCCGCGGTCACCGCCGACCCGGACCTGCCGGTCTCGGCCGTCGACGTGCTCGCCGCCGGCGAGCGGCACCGGCTCCTCGTCCAGTGGAACGACACGCGCACGGCGCTGCCGGACCTGGCGGTCCCGGCGATGATCGCCGCGCAGGCGGCCAGAACCCCCGGCGCCGCCGCCATCGTGAGCGACGAGGCCGGGATCACCTACGCGGAGCTGGAAGGCCGGGCGAACCGCCTCGCCAGGTTCCTGACCGGGCTGGGGGTCGGCGCCGAGTCCGTGGTCGGCCTGTGCCTGCCGCGCGGGCTGGACATGATCGTGGCCCTCCTCGCCGTGTGGAAGGCCGGCGGCGCGTACCTGCCGCTGGACCCCACCCACCCGCCGGCCCGGCTGTCGTTCATGCTCGCCGACGCCCGCGCCGCCGTCGTGCTCGGCACCGAGGACCTCCTCGACGAGCTGCCGGCCGGCCGGATCCGCACGGTCGCGCTCGACGACCCGCGGATCGCCGCCCGGCTGGCCGCGACGTCCGGTGAACCCCTGGACGTCCGCGTCCTGCCGGGCCACCTGGCCTACGTCATCTACACGTCCGGCTCGACCGGCACCCCGAAGGGCGCCGGCATCACCCACGGCGCCCTGGCCAACTACGTGGCCGACGTGCCCTCCCGCGTCGGGCTGGCCGGCCCGGGCCGCTACGGCGTGCTGCAGGGGCAGGTCACCGACCTCGGCAACACCGTCGTGTTCGGGGCGCTCGCCACCGGCGGGACGCTCGTGGTCGCGCCGGAGACGGTTGTCACCGACCCGGCCGGGATGGCCGTGTTCCTCGACACGCGACGGGTCGACGCGCTGAAGGTGGTGCCGTCGCACCTGGCGGCGCTCGGCGCCGGGCCGGACGGGCTCGCCGGCGTCCTGCCCGGCCGCGGCGTGGTGCTCGGCGGCGAGGCGGCACCGGCGGGCCTGATCCGCGACCTCCTCGCCACGGACCGGGCCGTCCACAACCACTACGGGCCGACCGAGACGACGATCGGCGTGCTGACCGCCCGGCTGGACCAGCACACCGTGCGCGACGGGGTGGCGCCGATCGGCCGGCCGGTCGCCAACACCCGCGTCTACGTCCTCGACGACCGCCTCACCCCGGTCCCGGCCGGCGTCGCGGGCGAGCTGTACGTCGCCGGCGCGCAGCTGGCCCGCGGCTACGTCGGGCGGGCCGGGCTGACCGCGGGCCGGTTCGTCGCGGACCCGTTCGGCGCCGGCGAGCGGCTGTACCGCACCGGCGACGTCGTGCGCTGGAACCCCGACGGGCACCTGCTGTACCTGGGCCGCGTCGACGAGCAGGTGAAGATCCGCGGCTACCGGATCGAACCCGGCGAGATCGAGGCGGTGCTGACCACGCACCGGCAGGTGGCCTGGGCGGCCGTCGTCGCCCGCGAGGACACCGCGGGCGAACGCCGCCTCGTCGCCTACGTCGTGCCCGACGACGAGGACGACCTGAAGGACCCCGCGCTGCCGGCCACCGTGCGGCAGTACGCCGCCGGCCGCCTGCCAGACCATCTCGTCCCGGCGGCCGTGGTGGTCCTCGCCGCCCTGCCGCTGACCGGTAACGGCAAGCTCGACCGCCGGGCCCTGCCCGCGCCCGGTTTCGCGACCACCGCCGGCACCGGCCGGGGCCCGGCCGACGCCCGCGAGGAGCTGCTCTGCCAGGCGTTCGCGCAGATCCTCGGCCTGGACTCGGTCGGCGTCGACGACGACTTCTTCGACCTCGGCGGGCACTCGCTGCTGGCCGTGCGGCTGGTCAGCCGGATCCGGACGCTGCTCGGCACCGAGGTCGACATCCGCGCCCTGTTCGAGGCGCCGACCCCGGCCGGCCTCGCCGCGCGGCTGTCGACGGCACGGGCCGCGCGCCCGCCGCTCATCCCGCAGCCGCGCCCGGACCGGATCCCGCTGTCCTACGGCCAGCGCCGGCTGTGGATCATCGACCAGCTGGAGGGCCCCAGCCCGACCTACAACATCCCGGTCGCGGTCGGGATGCCCGGCCCCGTCGACCGGCCGGCGCTCGCCGCGGCGCTGCGTGACGTGCTGGGCCGGCACGAGGTGCTGCGCACGGTGTTCCCGTCCGCGGACGGCGAGCCGTTCCAGCGCATCGTCGACCTCGCCGACCTGCGGTGGGAGCTCGAGGTCGTCGAGGTGACGGAGGAGGAGCTGCCGGCCGCCGTCGAGCGGGCCCGCCAGCACGTGTTCGACCTGGCCACCGACGTGCCGATCCGGGCGTGGCTGTGCACCGCCGGGCCCGACACCGACGTCCTCGTCGTCGTGGTGCACCACATCGCCGGTGACGGCTGGTCGTGGACCCCGCTCGGCAACGACGTCGACGTCGCCTACACCGCCCGGCGGGCCGGCGTCGCTCCACAGTGGACGCCGCTGCCCGTGCAGTACGGCGACTACGCGCTCTGGCAACGGCAGCTGCTCGGCGACGACCGGGACCCGGACAGCCTGATCTCGCGGCAGGTCGCGCACTGGCGGCAGGCCCTCGCCGGGCTGCCGGAGGAGCTGGCCCTGCCGTTCGACCGGCCCCGGCCGGCGGTCATCGGCCACCGCGGCACCCGCACGGCGGTCGAGGTCCCCGCCGACGTGCACGCCCGGCTCCTCGCCGTCGCCCGCGAGCAGGGCGTCACCATGTTCATGCTGCTCCAGGCGGCGCTGGCGGCACTGCTGTCGAAGCTCGGCGCTGGCCAGGACGTCCCGATCGGTTCGGCGGTCGCCGGCCGCACCGACGAAGCCCTCGACAACCTCGTCGGCTACTTCGTCAACACGTTCGTGATGCGCACGGACCTCACCGGCGACCCGACCTTCGCCGAGCTGCTCGCCCGGGTGCGGGAGACGGCGCTGTCGGCGTTCGAGCACCCCGACGTGCCGTTCGAACGCCTCGTGGAGGAGCTGGCCCCGGCCCGGTCCCTGGCCCGGCACCCGCTCTTCCAGGTGATGCTGCTGCTGCAGGACCCGGCCACGGCGGGCGACGGCCCGCCCGCGGCCGGACCCGAGCCGCAGGAGGGCGCGGCGACGGCGAAGTTCGACCTCGACTTCAGCATCGGCGAGCTCTACGACGCCGCGGGCGCACCGGCCGGCATGGTCGGCGGGCTGGTCGCCGCGACCGACCTGTTCGAGACCGCGACGGCGCAGCGGATCGTCGAGCGCTGGGTCCGGCTGCTCGCCGCGGTGAGCGCCGATCCGCTGCTGCGCCTCAGCGAGGTCGAGGTGCTGTCCGGCGACGAGCGCGCGACGGTCCTCGGCGCCTGGAACGACACGGCCGCCGCCGTGCCGGACACGACGGTCGTCGGCATGTTCGAGGCCCAGGCCGCCCGCACTCCCCAGGCGGTCGCCGTCATCCGCGGCGACACGGAGGTGACCTACGCGGAGCTCGACGACCGCGCCAACCGCCTCGCCCGCCTGCTGATCGGCCGGGGCGTCGGGCCGGAGTCGATCGTCGCGGTCGTCCTGGAACGCGACGTCGACCTGCTCGTCGCGCTGCTCGCGGTGCTCAAGGCGGGTGCCGCGTACCTGCCGATCGACCCGGCCTACCCAGCGGGGCGGACCGCGTTCGTCCTCGCGGACTCCGGCGCGGTGTGCCTCGTCAGCGACGGCGGCCTCCTCGACCGGCTCGAGGAGTTCGAGGTGCGGGTCGGCGGGCACGACATCGTGCCGGTCGTGCTGCTCGACGACCCCGGCGTCGCCGGTGAGCTCGCCGCGCTGCCGGGCGCCCCGGTCGAGGAGGGTGAGCGGCGCGGTGCCCTGCTGCCCGAGCACCCGATCTGGGTCATCTACACCTCAGGCTCCACCGGCCGCCCGAAGGGCGTCCTCGTCGGGCACCGGGCCGTCGTCAACTTCCTGGAGTCGATGCGGCAGCGGTTCGCGTTCGGGCCCGGCGACCGGCTCCTCGCGGTCAGCACGGTCGGCTGCGACATGGCGGGGCTGGAATTCTACCTGCCGCTCGTCTGCGGGGTGCCGATGATCCTCGCCTCGCAGGAGCAGGTGCTCGACCCGTGGGCGCTGCGGGACCTGATCCGGTCCCGGGAGGCGACGGTCGTGCACGCCACCCCGAGCCTGTGGCGCGGCCTCGTCGCCGACGCCGACGACCGGGTCGACTGGTCCAAGGTTCGGGTGTACGTCGGTGCCGAGGCGCTACCGGACGACCTGGCACGCACGCTGCTGGAGCGGACCCCGGCGCTGACCAACCTGTACGGGCCGACGGAGACCACCGTCTGGTCCACCGCGCGGCACACGACCGCCGGCGCCGCGGACCTGACGTCGATCGGCGGGCCCATCGCCAACACGCAGGTGTACGTCCTGGACGACGCGCTCAACCCGGTCGCGCCGGGCGTGCGCGGCGAGCTGTACATCGCCGGGGACGGCCTGGCCCGGGGCTACCTCGGCCGCCCGGGACTGTCGGCCGGCCGGTTCGTCGCGTGCCCGTTCGGCGGCGGCGGGCAGCGGATGTACCGCACCGGCGACGTCGTGCGGTGGAGCGACGAGGGCGACCTCGCGTTCCTCGGCCGCGCCGACGACCAGGTGAAGATCCGCGGGTTCCGGGTCGAGCTCGGCGAGGTCGAGGCGGTGGTCGCCGCCCACCCGCGGGTCGCGCAGGCGACCGTGATCGCGCGGGAGGACGACCCGGGCGACCGGAGGCTCGTCGCCTACGTCGTCCCCGCCGACGCGTCAGCCTCGTCGGCCTCGTCAGGGGAGTCCGTCGACGACGAGCTGCCCGGCCAGGTGCGGGCGTTCACCGCGCAGCGCCTGCCCGCCTACATGGTGCCGTCGGCCGTGGTGGCGCTGCCGGTGCTGCCGCTGATGCCCAACGGGAAGCTGGACCGCAAGGCGCTGCCGGTGCCCGGCCCGGTGACCGCCGCGGTCGACGACGACATCCAGGTGACCGCGCTGGAGCGGCACATCCGCGAGGTGTTCGCCGAGGTGCTCGGCGTGGAGACGGTCGGCGACGAGGACGACTTCTTCGCGCTCGGCGGGCACTCGCTGCTGGCGGTCCGGGCGGTGGCGCGGCTGAAGGACCGGGGCCTGTCGTTCGCGGTGCGGGACATCTTCGCCGCCCCGACGGTGAAGGGCCTGCTGGGCCGCGCGGGCCTGTCGTCCCTGCGGGACGTGCTCGGGGTCCTCATGCCGATCCGGGAGGACGGCGACCAGCCCGCGATCTTCTGCGTGCACCCGGCGGGCGGCCTCGGCTGGTGCTACCTGCCGATGGCGGGGGCCGTGCCGCGCGACATCCCCCTGTACGCACTGCAGGCCCGCGGCCTGGACGGTGCCGCCCCGTTCGCCGCCTCGCTGGGCGAGATGGCGCAGGACTACATCGACCAGCTGCGGACGGTCCAGCCGGCCGGGCCGTACCGGCTGATGGGCTGGTCGTCCGGCGGGCGGGTGGCCCACGAGATCGCGGTGCGGCTGCAGGCTGCCGGGGAGGAGGTGTCGGCGTTGATCCTGCTCGACGTGTACCCGCCGCGCCCCGAGCCGGAGCACGGGCCGCTGGACGGCGAGGCGGCCGGTGGAAGTTCCACGGACCTCGAGGAGCCGGCGCCGCCGGACCCGGAGGCCGAGCTGCTCGCGCTGCGTGACTGGGTCCGCGGGATGGCGGGCCCGCTCGGCGGCCTGTCCGACGAGGACTGCGTGCACTTCGCGCACTGCTTCCTGAACAACCAGAGGATCTCCGCCGAGCACACCTACGGCCGGTTCGAGGGCGACGTGATGGTGCTCGTCGCCGGGGCGGACCGTCCGGCGGACGCCCGGTCGGCTCAGGACTGGCAGCGCTACGTGAGCGGCGCGGTCCGGGAGGCGGAGATCGACTGCCGGCACAGCCAGATGGTCGAGCCGCGGTGGCTCGGCGAGGTCTGGTCGGCCGTCGAGGAATACGTCCAGGGCGGCGAACGGATCGGCGACCAATGATGTATCGGCATACACTCACCCGGTCGGTTTTGGCCAGACTTGATCGACGGCGCCGGTTACGCAACGAATGCCCGCTTACTTCCTCGGAGTACGAGAAGGGCATTGACAACGTACTGAAATGTCGCGATCGTTGCCCCGGTAGACGGCCTTCTGCACGGGGTGGGAGGCCGTCCGCAACGGGGAGGCGTTGGATGCACGAGCGTGAACTTCGAGCTTTCACCTCAATCGCCCGGACCGGCCGCATCGATCTCGCGGCCAAAGCGCTCGGCTATTCGCAGCCCGCACTCAGCTATCAGCTCCGGCAGTTGGAGACCACGCTCGGCGCGACACTGTTCACGCGGGACTCCACCGGGGCGAAACTGACCGTGACCGGGCAGGTGTTACTGCCGACGGCGCAGGCGGCGCTCGCGCTGATCGAGAGCATGAAGCAGACCGCGGGCGCGGTCGACCGCCATGCCGGTGGGCGGCGCAACGACAAGAAGCGGTAGCCGCCGCAGCGCTCACCGACCGCGGTGCGCAACTGTGCGAGTTGACAGTTGCGCGCCGCGGTTTTCTCTGTTCGCGGGTGTTCAACTGTGCCCTTGCATCAGTTGAGCGGGCATTCCGGTCGTCGCGGGGCGTATACATGCCGCGACCCTGTGTGTCGATACCCCATTCGAGTGATTAGCAGACCGTACGGCCCCGCACAACCCAACATCAGGTTTGTCGATGTAGCCATGCAATCCCGTGGATGCGGTGGATACCGTTCCTGACGCATCGTCCAGTACAAGGAGGGCGGGCACGGGGGAGTGATGTTGGAACAGTCGAGCAATGTGGTGCCCAGGCTCGAGCGGCCAACGCTGCGGGGCACGGAATCCGTCGGTGGGAAACATCTGGACCTGTTGGTCGGCGGGGCGTCCCCGACCCAGTTCGTCCCCATCGACTCGTTACAACCGGCGGACTCGCCACGGCTCAACGGCGAGGACGTCGAACACATCCAGATGCTGGCCGGCGTGGAGACGAAGCTCCCGCCGATCCTGGTCCACCGGCAGAGCATGCGGGTCATCGACGGCATGCACCGGCTGCGGGCCGCCCAGCTACGCAATGACGAGCACATCGAAGTGCAGTTCTTCGACGGTTCGGAGCAGGAGGCGTTCGTCCTCGGCGTGAAGGCGAACGTGACGCACGGCCGGCCGCTGTCGCTGTCGGACCGCACCACCGCCGCCGAACGCATCATGATCATGCATCCGGCCTGGTCGGACCGGGCCATCGCGACCTCCGCCGGGCTCGGCGTCCGGTCGGTGGCAAACCTGCGGCGCCGGCTGCGGGACGAGATCGACGAGCTCGGCGAGGTGCAGGCCCGCACCGGCCTCGACGGGCGGGTCCGGCCGCTGGACAGCGCCGACAGCCGCCTGAAGGCGGCGGACTTCATCAAGAAGCACCCCGACGCGTCGCTGCGGGTCGTCGCGCGCAGCGTCGGACTCTCCGCGGCGACCGTGCGCGACGTCCGCCAGCGGGTCGAGCGCGGCGAGAGCCCGGTGCCGTCCAGCCGGGTCCGCCGGCAGGGCGGCGGCCAGGGCGAGGGGCACGGCGGCGGTCCCGGCCGGGACGGCGTGCCCGGCGACCTGATCGCCATCGAAGCGCTGGTCCACGGGCTGAAGGCCGACCCGTCGCTGCGGCTGACCGACTCCGGCCGCCGGCTGCTGCGCTGGGTCCTGACGAAGGTGCTCGTCCCCGAGGAATGGCAGGAGGTCAGCGACGGCCTGCCGCCGCACGCGGCCTACGTGCTGAGCAACGTCGCCCGCCGCTGCGCGACCGAATGGCAGCGGGTCGCCGACGACCTGGAACAACGCACCCGAAACATGGCCTGAGACGGACCCCTGAGGGTGCCGCACGACAGAGATGAGTGCCATCGTGGACACCGCGACGCCACCCAGGATCAACCTCGTCGACCCAGGCCTCTACCGGGCCGGCGACCCGTTCGCCCAGTGGCGGTGGCTGCGCGCCAACGACCCCGTGCACCGGCACGAGGCGACGGAGTACCCGTCGTTCTGGGCGCTGACCCGCTACGACGACATCAAGGCCGTCTTCCGTGACGCCGAGACGTTCAGCTCGGCCGGCGGCATCCTGCTGCGCCCCGCCGGTCACGGCGCGGACCCCGGCGGCGGGCAGACCCTCGCCCTCACCGACCCGCCCCGGCACCGGCAGCTGCGCGGCCTCGTCGACGAGTGGTTCGCCGTCCGCGCCGTGCGAGGCATCGAGCCGCGGATGCGCGAGATCGCCGGCAAGGTCGTCGACCTCGCGATCCGGCGCGGACAGGTCGACTTCGTCGAGGACATCGCCGCGCGGATCCCGCTGTACATGATCTGCGGCATGATGGGCGTTCCCGAGTCCGACTGGGAGCGGCTGTTCACCCTGAGCCGCCAGGCGTTCGGCGGCGACGACGCGATGACCCGCCGGTTCGCGCACCTGGACATCATGGGCTACTTCGAGGGCCTCGCCACGGCCAAGCGCAAGAACCCGGGCGAGGACCTCGTGAGCGTCCTGGTGACCGGCGAGATCGACGGCAAGCCGCTGACGCAGGGCGAGATCCTGCTCAACTGCGACAACCTGTTCGTCGGCGGCGCCGAGAACACCCGCATCGCCGCGGCCGGCGGCATGCTCGCCTTCCTGGAGCACCCGGACGAGTGGCGTCGCGTCGCCGCCGACCGGTCGCTCATGCCGTCCGCGGTCGAGGAGGTGCTGCGCTGGACGTCCACGCCGACGCACATCCTGCGCACCGCGACCCGGCCGGTGGAGCTCCGCGGCCGGCGGATCGAGGCCGGCGACCCGGTGACGCTGTGGCTGCCCTCGGCGAACCGCGACGAGGAGGTGTTCGCCGACCCGGACCGCTTCGACGTGGGCCGCCAGCCGAACCGGCACCTGTCGCTGGGCTTCGGCGAGCACTTCTGCGTCGGCAGCGTCCTGGCCCGGGTCGAGATCCGGTTCCTGTACGAGGAGCTGATCGACCGCAACATCGGCGTCGAGTTCGACGGCGACCCGGTCCTGCTGGACTCCATCGTCGTGAACGGCCCGGAGCGGCTGCCGGTCAAGCTGACCCCGGCGTAACAGGCGCACACGAAAAGCGGCGGTGTCCCCGAGGGGCACCGCCGCTTCGGCGTCCAGTTCAGCTGACCATCGCCGTGCGCTGCTGCGGGGCGAACTGGGTGCGGTACAGGTCCGCGTACATTCCGCCCGCGGCGAGCAGCTGGTCGTGGGTGCCGCGCTCGCGGATCCGCCCGCCGTCGATCACGAGGATCTGGTCGGCGTCGCGGACCGTCGACAGGCGGTGCGCGATGACCAGCGACGTGCGGCCCGTGAGCGTCGTCTCCAGGGCCCGCTGGATCGCTGCCTCGGACTCGGAGTCCAGGTGCGCCGTCGCCTCGTCGAGCACCACGATCGGCGGCGACTTCAGCAGCAGCCGGGCCAGCGCCACCCGCTGCTTCTCCCCGCCGGACATGCGGTAGCCGTGGTCGCCGACGATCGTGTCGAGACCGTTGGGCAGCGCGGCGATCATGTCCCAGATCTGCGCCGAGCGGCACGCCGCGACCAGCTCGTCCTCGGTCGCCCGCGGCTTCGCGAACAGCAGGTTGGCCCGGATCGTGTCGTGGAACATGTGCGCGTCCTGGGCGACGACACCGACCAGCTCGCTCACCGACTCCAGTGTCACGTCCCGCAGGTCGTGCCCGCCGACGCGGACCGCCCCCGCGACCGGGTCGTACAGGCGCGGCACCAGGTGGGTGATGGTGCTCTTGCCGGCGCCGGACGGGCCGACCAGAGCCGTCATCTTCCCGGCCGGGACCCGGAAGCTGACGCCGTGCAGCACCGTCGCGTTCTCGGCCCGCTCCGCCGGCTTGCCGGAGAAGGTCTCCAGCGACGGCAGCGACACGTCCGCCGCCGACGGGTAGCGGAACTCGACGGCGTCGAACTCGATGTCGGGGGCGACGCCGCCGGTGCCGGCCGGCAGTGCCTGTGCGCCGGGCTTGTCGTCGATGAGCGGCCGCAGGTCCAGGATCTCGAAGATCCGGTCGAAGCTGACCAGCGTCATCAGGATGTTCACCTGGATCGAGTTCAGCTGGATGACCGGGTTGTACAGGCGGGTGATGAGCGCGAACAGTGCGACCAGCGTGCCGATCTGCAGCGCGCCGTCGACGACGAGCCAGCCGCCGAGCCCATAGATGACCGCGCTGGTGAGGGCGGTGAGCGTGGCGAGGAGGATGCCGAGGAGGTTCTCGTAGGCGTTGCCGACGATGTCGATGTCGCGCATCCGGGCGGCCCGCTTCGCGAACGCCCGCGACTCCTGCCGGGGCCGGCCGTACAGCTTGCTCAGCATCGCGCCGGCGACGTTGAACCGCTCGTTCATCAGCGAGCCGATCTCGGCGTCCTGCTGCATCCCTTCCCGGGCCAGCCGCTGCAGCCGGGCACCGACGACCCGGCCGGGCCACAGGAACAGCGGGATCAGCACCAGCGCCGCGAGCGTGACCTGCCACGACAGGTAGAACATCGAGGCGAGCACGAACACCAGCGTCAGGACGATGGACAGCGACTGCGACAGCAGCGTGGTGACCGCCCGCTGGGTGCCGATCACGTCCGCGTTCAGCCGGCTGACCAGCGCGCCGGTCTGGGCCCGGGTGAAGAACACCAGCGGCTGGCGCTGCACGTGGTCGAACACCCGCACGCGCAGGTCGTAGACGAGCCCGTGGCCGACCTTGCCGGCGAACCAGGACTCGAGGAACGAGACCAGCGCGCCGAAGAGGGCCAGCCCGCCGATCGCCGCGGCGACCGCGATGACCGTGCCGGTGCTGCGCTTCACGATGCCGTCGTCGATGAGCATCTTGACCAGCAGCGGCGCCGCCGCGACGACCGCCGACTGCACCGCCGTCAGCGTCAGCAGGGTGACCAGCCCCCACCGGCGTTCCTTGAGGAACGGCAGGATCCGCTTCCACGTCCCCGGGCGGATCCGCTGGCGGGTGACGTCGTCGTCGATGTGCAGCGACTGCAGGACGCCG
Source organism: Dactylosporangium sp. NPDC050588 (assembly GCF_040654975.1). NCBI lineage: Bacteria > Bacillati > Actinomycetota > Actinomycetes > Micromonosporales > Micromonosporaceae > Dactylosporangium > Dactylosporangium sp. NPDC050588. The sequence goes on from NZ_JBFAJA010000108.1 coordinate 21,701, forward strand.
CCCGCGCCCGCGGGAGCCTCGTCCGGGTCCTCGGTGTCGTCGTGGAGCGGCGCGGCGCCCGGCGGGCCGACCGTAGTTGCCATGGGGAACCATCCCTGCCTTGGAGAGGACCGGCGGCGGCCGGTGGGTGTGCGGACGAAGAAGGCCGGCACCCGGGAAGGATGCCGGCCATGTCAGGGTTCGGTCAGGACCAGCGCCACTCACGCTTGTTGAAGAGGTGCTCGGCGGTGATGTTCCGGTCCTTGCACCAGGAGAGGAACTCTTCGATCTGCTTGATCTGGTAGGTGTCCTCGTTGTAGGTCGTCGCCATGACGTGGCCCTGCCAGCTCTCCTCGCCCATGGCGTAGATGTAGGCCTCGTCGGAGCCCAGCTCCGTCATGATGGCGGCGGCCTGCTCGGCGTTGGACCCGGACAGCTTCCGCGACTTGCTCATCTTCTTCGACACGGTGACGGTCAGGATCGCCTGGTAGAGCCAGGTCAGCGGCGCGCCGTCGCACTCCATGCCGAGGAAGGCCATGTCGGCCTTGCCGAGGTGGTTGCGGATGTGCCGGTACAGCACCGGGTCGATGCCGGAGGAGTCCGCGCCGACGAAGATGTTCTTCCCCGCGAGCTCCACCCAGTAGGTCGACTTCGAGCGGATGTCGAGGTCCGAGTGCTCGCCCAGGAACGGCGTCGCGGTGACCTTCCCGCCCGGGAACGGCACCTCGTCGAACTCGTCGACCTCGATCACCGGCAGGTTCATCGACCGCAGGTATGCACCCAGCGACGGGTCGACGATGCTGCCCTTCGACGACCGGGGCACCACCACGGCGCCGAGCCGGCCGCGCAGCTGCAGCAGCGTCTCCAGCACGATGTGGTCCTGGTGGCCGTGGGTGATGAGGACCAGGTCGATGAAGTCGGGCAGGTCGTCGAGGGTGTAGCGGTCGCCGTGGGTGTTGTCGGCCGAGATGAACGCGTCGGTGATGATCGCCGCCTGCGCGGTCTGCATGACCAGGCAGGCGTGCCCGAAGTAGCGGACCCGGCCGCCGGACTCGATGTGCCGGTCCGGGCTGAGGCTCGGCTTGGTGTCCAGCAGCCGGTCCAGGAACACCGCCTGGCTCGCGTCCAGCTCCAGCGCCTCCCGCAGCTGCCCGGCGGTCGTCGGCTGGACGCGGGCCTTCACCAGCGCCTCCAGCCCCGGGTGCCGGAACGGCAGGTCCAGGTCGAGGACCTTCGGGCCGGGGAGGCGGGGTGTGGCAAGGATGAACGGCCGCTCGACGCCGTCCTCGAGGGACAGCTGCACCGACTGGCGGCGCTCGTCGAACATCGAGCTCTTGTAGACCACCGGCTCCATGAAGTGCAGCGACGCCTGGTTGCCCGCGTCGTACGCCAGCTCGACCATGCCGTTCAGGATGGACGGCAGCTTCGGGTACAGCGGCGTGAGATCGAAACCGTTCGCGGACTCGCGGACCAGGTCGGCGCCCTCGATGATGGCCTTGGCGAAGGCGAGCATGTCCGCCCGGTCCCGCTTGATCGCCGCGAGCAGGTCCGCCACCTCGTCCTTGCGGGCCTCCTCGATGCCGACGAAGTACCCGCCGCGAAGCTCCGGGTTGTTGACCGCGGCGATGTGGACCTGCGGGTTCTCCAGGTAGGACTCCAGCAGCGGCACCTGCAGGAACGCGAGGTTCATCGAGCCCTGGACCGGCGCGACGGTGTGCAGCCACGCATAGAAGCGGTCGACGAGAGGTTCCAGGATCGCGTTGGAGCGCAGGAAGCGCGGCTCGGTGTCACTCATCAGTGTCCTCCACATGGGTTGTCAGTGCCGCGGATTCCTCATGGGGGACGGCTGTCACTACCGCATGTCGGTCACGTCTCCACCACCACGCGCACCTGGCAGGGCGAGACCTTACTGACGGGACCGCGCGATGACCAGAACGCGCGGAAACCCCTGCGGCGACGCTGAACAGCACGGCGCGGCGGTGTTCAACTGACGCCCGGCCGCCGGTTGAACACCGTGTCCGCGGGGACGCCCGGACACCGTTGATCGGATCGCCGGTGGGGGTCATAGTAGGTCCGCCTCCGGCACCGCCGGAGGAACGCGGCCCGCCGGCGTGTGGCGGGCACCGACTCTCCCGAGGCCTCACGGAACCCTCCGGGCGCGAGCGCCCGGCTTCCGTCGTGCCCCGACCCAGTCACCTTTGAGAAAGGGCGGCGTGATGAACCCGTTCGACGACCCCGAAGGCACCTTCCTCGTCCTGGTCAACGACGAGGGGCAGCACTCGCTGTGGCCGGTCTTCGCCAACGTCCCCGCCGGCTGGACGAAAGTGTTCGGGGAGGCCGGTCGCGAGGAGTGCCTCGAGTACATCGAGAAGAACTGGACCGACATGCGCCCCAAGAGCCTCATCGAGGCGATGGAGCGGATGGAGAACGAGAAGGTCGAGGCTTCGCAGAGCTGAGGCCGGAACCTACCCGCTGGGGAGTCTGCTCATGAGTGTCGATCCGCGCCGGACCGTGGGCGCCGTGTTTCTGGAACGGGCCGCCGCACAACCCGGCCAGGTCGCGCTCACCGTCTACCGCGGCGCGGGCGAGGCGGAGAGCCCGGGGCACCCCGGTCTGACCTACGGCGAGCTCGCCCGGCGAGCCGGTCTGCGCGCCGAACGTCTGGCGGAGCGGCTGGCGCCGGGGGAGCGGGTCGTCATCTCGCTGCCGACCGGCACCGACTTCGTCGAGCTCTACCTGGCGTGCCTGCTCGCCGGGCTCGTCGCGGTGCCGGCACCCCCGCTCGGCGGTTCCGCGCTCGCCGCCGAGCGGGTCGCCGTCATCGTCGGCGACTGCGCCCCCGGCCTGGTCTTCACCGAGGCCCGGGACCGGGCGGCGATGGCGGAGCGGCTCGCCGCGCACGGCCTGGCGCACGTCCCCGTCGAGGAGCCCGGCGACGCGGGCCCCGGCGACCTGCCGGGCCCGTCCCGGCTCCGGCTCGACGCCGGGCCCGGCGCGCTCGCCGTCCTGCAGTACAGCTCCGGGTCGACGGGCTCACCCAAGGGCGCGATGCTCGAACACCGCAACGTCCTGGCGAACGTGCTGTCCCTGCACGACAACGCCGGTCACGGCCGGCCCGGCGACACGTTCGGCACGTGGGTGCCGCTGCACCACGACTTCGGGCTGTTCGGGCAGCTGACCGTGGCGCTGCTGTACGGGTCCCACACCGTCCTCATGTCGCCGAGCGAGTTCGTGAAGCGGCCGGTCGAGTGGTTCCGGCTCATGTCCCGGTTCCGGTGCACCGTGACCGCCGCGCCCAACTTCGCGTTCGGCCTGTGCCTGCGGCTCATCCAGGACCACCACCTCGACGGCGTCGACCTGTCGGGCATGCAGCAGTTCGTCAACGGGTCCGAGCCGATCCACGTGCCGACGGTGACCGCGTTCGCCAAGCGGTTCGCCGTCACGGGACTGCGGCCCGAGGCGTTCACGGCCGGCTACGGCATGGCCGAGTCGGTCGTCTACGTGTCCTCGACCCCGCGCGGCGCGGCGCCGAGCGTGTTCGTCGCCGACCCGGCCGGCACCATGTCCGCCGAGCGTCCGGCGCTCAACCACAGCACCGGCGGCGAGGGCAAGGAGATCGCCGGCGTCGGCACCCCCCGCGCGCACGCGGCCCGCGTCGTCGACCCGCAGACCCACCAGGTCCTGCCGGACGGCGCGATCGGCGAGCTGTGGCTGCGCGGCGACAGCGTCGGCCCCGGCTACTGGGGCCGGCCCGAGCTCAGCGAGGAGATCTTCAACGCCCGCCTCGACGGCGAGCCCGGCTGGCTCCGCACGGGCGACCTGGCCGCGTTCCGCGACGGCGAGCTGTTCATCACCGGCCGGCTCAAGGAGATCGTGATCGTCCGCGGCCGCAACCTGTTCCCGCACGACCTGGAGCAGCAGGCCCGGCAGGCGCACCCCGCGCTGGCGGCGTTCGCCGGGGCCGCGTTCGGCGTCTCCGTGCCGGACGAACGCGTCGTGGTCGTCCACGAGGTCGACCCGCGGACCAAGGCGGAGGACCTGCCGGCCGTGGCACTGGACGTCGCGCGGCACCTCACCGAGTTCTTCGGCGTCCCGGCCCGCAACGTCGTGCTGGTCCGCCGCGGCACCGTCCGCCGCACCACCAGCGGCAAGATCCAGCGGCGGGCGATGCGGGACCTGTTCCTCGCCGGCGGCGTCCCGACCCTGCACAGCCGGCTCGACCCCGACGTGCGGCGCCTGCTGCCGGTCGATGCGCAGTGAGCACCACGACCGCGGCCGCTGATCCGGTCGCGCGGCTCGACGCCGCGCTCGGCGACCCCGGCGAGGGCGGCCGCGTCGCCGCCGAGGCCGACGCCGGCGAACGGTTCCCGGCCGAGGCGTGCGCCCGGCTCGACGCCGCCGGCCTCGCCGCGTACTACGTGCCCGTCGCGCACGGCGGCCGGCTCGACGACCACGAGATGCTGCTGCGGCTGCTGCGCACCGTCGCCCGCCGCGACGTGACCGCCGCGGTCGCGCACGCCAAGACCTACCTCGGCGCCGCACCCGTGTGGGTCGCCGCGGACCGCCCGCAGGCCCGCACGGTCGCCGCCGCCGTCCTGGCCGGCGATCCGGTCGGCTGGGCACTGTCCGAACCGGACCACGGCGCGGACCTGCTCAACGGTGCCTGCACCGCCGCGCCGCAGCCCGGCGGCTACCGGTTGACCGGCGTGAAGTGGCCGGTCAACAACGCCACCCGGGCCGACCTGCTGACCGTGCTGGCCCGCACCGGCGACGGCGGCGCCCGCGGCCACAGCCTGTTCCTGTTCGACAAGGCGGCCGCACCGGCCGGCTCGTGGCGGGAGCTGCCGAAGGTGGCCACGCACGGCATCCGCGGCGCCGACATCTCCGGCGTCGAGTTCACCGGCGCCGACGTGCCGGCGTCCGCGCGGATCGGCGCCGAAGGCACCGGCGTCGAGACCGTCCTGCGGGCGCTGCAGCTCACCCGGACCATGTGCGCGTCGCTGTCCCTCGGCGCGGGCGAGCACGCGCTGCGGCTCACCGCCCGGTTCGTCGCCGGCCGTGTCATCCAGCGCCGCCCGCTCATCGAGCGGCCGTTCCACGCATCGGTCCTCGGCCGCGCCGCCGCGCACCTCGCCGCGGTGGAGGCCGCCACCATCGTCGCCTGCCGCGGGATCCACAGTCTGACGGCGGAGCTGAGCGTGCTGTCCGCCGCGACGAAGGCGCTCGCCCCGACGCTCGTGGACTCGGTCCTCGCCGACCTCGCCGAGCTGCTCGGCGCCCGGTCGTTCCTGACCGGCGTGCACGAGCACGGCGCATTCCAGAAGCTGCGCCGCGACCACCAGGTGGTGGCGATCTTCGACGGCAGCACCCCGGTGAACCGGGCCGGTCTGGTGCAGCAGTTCCCGCGGCTCGTCCGCGGCTGGGCTTCGCGTGGCGCCGACCCGGACGGCCTGCGTGAGGCGGTACAGGAGCGAACACCGCCGCGGCCGCTGGACACCGGTGCGCTGACGCTGCTGTCGCGGCGGGGCTGCTCGGTGGTGCAGTCGCTGCCGGACCTCGCCGCCACCCTGACCGGCGTGCCGGCCGCGCTCGCGACCGCGCTGTGCGGCGACCTGGACGAGCTGCACGCCCGCATGGCGCTGGCCCGGCCGGCGGCGCGCCCCGCGATGGTGGCCTATGAACTGGCCGCCGCCTACGAGCTCGGCTTCGCGGCCGCCGCCAGCCTGCACCTGTGGGCCGCCGGGCAGGACCGGCACCGCGGCGAGCCGCTGTGGGAGGACGCCCTGTGGCTGCGGGCGGCCCTGCAGGCGCTGCGGTCCCGCATCGCCGCGACCCTCCGGCTGCCGCAGCCCCCCGCCGCCGACGACGACGAGCGACTCGCCCACGTCGTGGCCGACGCCGCGCGGACCGGCGCGCCCGTGACGCCGTTCGGCGACCCCGTGCCGGGAGCCCCCGGTGGGCGCTGAGGAGCTCGACACGCTGCTCGGCGACCCGTGGGACCCGCAGAACCCGGCCGGGCACGCCGCGGCGCTCGCCGCCGACGAACGCGCCGAGATGTTCGCCGAGGGCGAGCGCCGGCTCGACCGCTACGGCCTCAACGCCGAGTTCGTCCCCGCGGCCTACGGCGGCCGGCTGACCAGCGCCGACCGCCTCGCCGACGTCCAGCGCACCCTGTGGCGGCTCGACCCGTCCCTCGCGGCCGGGCACGGCTTCAGCTCGTTCATCGGCTGGGTCAACGTCTGGGTCGCCGGCACCGACGACCAGCGCCGCGAGGCCGCCAGCCTGCTCCTCGGCGGTGGCCGGATCGCCGCCGCGTTCCACGAGCTCAGCCACGGCAACGACCTCGCGAGCGCCGAGTTCGCCGCCCGCCGCGACGCCGGGCGGTGGCTGCTGACCGGCCGCAAGGAGGTCGTCGGGAACCTGCGCCGAGCCGAGGCGTTCGTGCTGTTCGCGCGGACCGCCGACACCGCCGGCAGCCGCAGCCACAGCCAGTTCCTGATCTCCCGGGCCGCCCTGCCCGCCGGCTCGGTGCGGGACCTGCCGCGGGCCGGTAGCTCCGGGCTGCGCGGCCTGCAGCTCGGCGGCATGGAGCTGCGGGACTGCCCGGTGCCGGCCGGCACCCTCCTCGGCAAGGAGGGCGAAGGCCTGGAGTCGGCGATGCGGGCGTTTCAGATCACCCGGGCGGTCATCCCGTCGTTCATGACCGGCCCGCTGGACACGGCGCTGCGGGCCGCGATCGGCTTCGCGTCCGGGCGCCGCCTGTACGGCGCGACCGCCGCCGACCTGCCCTACGTCCGCTCGGTCATCGCCCGCGCCCACGCCGACCTGCTCGCCGTCGACGCGGTCTCGACGGTCGTGCTGCGGGCGCTGCACCTGTCCCCGGCCGTCTCGCTGTACGCCCCGGCCGCCAAGTACCTGACGTCGCGGATGGCCCTCGACGCGTTCGAGGACCTGCGCTCGGTCCTCGGCGCGCAGGGCTACCTGCGTGAGGGCCCGTACGCGATCTTCCAGAAGATGGCCCGGGACGCGGCGTCGGCCACGTTCATCCACATCTCGCGCTCCGCGTGCCTCGCCGCGATGCTCCCGGCGCTGCCACGGCTGGCCCGCCGGTCGTGGCTGCTGTCCCCGCCGGCCGCGCGGGAGCTGTTCGAGCCGGGCGGCGCGCTGCCGCCGCTGGACCCGGACCGGCTCAGCGTCGGCGCGCCGACCGAGGACCCCGTCATGGGCACCCTCGCCGCGATCGGTGACGGGGCCGGTGACCGGGCCGGCGGTGGGCCGGCCGCCCGGTTCGCCGCCCGGTTCGCCGCCGAGCTGCGTGAGCTGCGCGACGCCTGCCTGGCCCTGCCGCCGCGGGACATCACCATCGGCGCGTCCCCGGCCGCGTATGCGCTCGCCGACCGGTACAGCGTCCTGCTCGCGGCGGCGTCGGCGCTCGCCCTGCGGGACCGGTTCGGCGACGCGGAACTGCTCGGCGTCCTCGACCGGCTGGCCGGCCGGCTCGGCGGCGCCTCCGTCCTCACCGACGCCGAACGCGCCGGGGTCGAGGAACAGCTGTACCTCGCCGCGGCCGCCCGCCACCGGGACCGCGAACTCTTCGATCTGACGGCCCGGCGCCTGCCGGGACAGGGAGGCCAGCCATGACCGAGCAGCACACCGTCGCCGTCGAACCGACCGCCGGCGGCATCCGCACCTGGCTCGTCGGCCGCGTCGCGCACTACCTGGACGAGACCCCGGACGCGATCGACCCGCACGCGTCGCTCGCCGGGTACGGGCTGGACTCCGTCTACGCGTTCGCGCTCTCCGGCGAGATCGAGGACACCCTGCGGGTCACCGTCGAACCCACGCTCATCTGGGACGTGGCGAGCATCGCCGACCTCACCGACCGCATCGTCGCGCTGATCGGTGATTCCTCCGCGGGGTGATCGGCACCCGGTTCGTCGTCGTCGTTCCACTTCACACGATCGAGGTTGGCAGTCATGGGTGGGTCTGAGCACGAACTCCGCGAGCTGATGTCCGGCCAGCTCGGTGTCTGGTACGCCCAGCAGCTCGCTCCGGCCAGCCCGACCTTCAACATCGGCGACTACCACGAGCTGCGCGGCGACCTCGACGTCGACGCGTTCGTCGCCGCGCTGCGCCGCACCGTCGCGGAGGCGGGCGCGTACCGGCTGCGGCTCACCACCGACGCCGGGACGCCACGGCAGTACGTCGACGACGCGACGCCGTTCCCGATCGCCGTCGTCGATCTGCGCGACGCACCCGACCCGCGGGCCGCCGCCGAGGCGTGGATGCGGGCGGATGTCGACACCCCGGTCGACCTGACCGCCGGCTGGCTCACCGCCCAGGCCGTGCTGCGGCTCGGCGACCGGCACACGATCTGGTATCAGCGCGCCCACCACATCGCCGTCGACGGCGAAGGCCTGGCGGTGTTCGCCCGGCGGCTCGCCGGCACCTACGCCGACCTCGCCGGCGTCGATGCCAGCGAGGCCCTCGCGCCGGTCGGCGTCCTGATCGACTCCGACGACGCCTACCGGGACTCCGCCGACCGGGACCGGGACCGCGACTTCTGGCGGGTCGTCCTCACCGGCGCACCCGAGCCGGGCGGCTGGCGCGGTCACCACACCGGCCGGCTGGCGCACCGCCCGGTCCAGCACCGCGAGCACGACGACCTCGACGCCCTCGCCGCGCTGCGGGCGGCGGCGAAGCGGCTGCGGACCAGCCTCGCCGGTGTCGTCATCGCCGCCACCGCGGTCTACCGCCACCGGGTCACCGGCGCCGACGACATCGTCCTCGGCGTCGCCGTCAACGGCCGGACCCGGATGCGCGAGTTCGGCATCCCGGGCATGACCGCCAACACCGTCCCCGTCCGGCTCGCCATCACCCCCGGCACGACCGTCGCGGACCTCGTGCGGCAGGTGTCGGCGGCGACCCGGCAGGGCCTGGTGCACCAGCGGTACCCGTACACCGACATGATGGCCGACCTCGGCATGGTCGGCGGGCTGCTCTACGACACGGTCGTCAACGTCATCCCGGCCGACGAGCCGGTCCGCTTCGGCGACTGCGCGGTGGACTGGACCGGCCTGTACACCGGCCCCGTCGACGACCTGCGCATCGACCTCTACCACGGCCGTGCGGCCGGCGGCGTCTTCACCGCCGTCGAGCTCAACCGCGACCTGCACGCCGACGACGAGTGCGCGGACGTCTCGCGGCGCTTCCACCGCGTGCTGCGCTGGATCGCCGCGGCGGACCCGGGCGAGCGGGTCGGTGACGTGGACCTCCTCGACGACGACGAGCGGGACCTGGTCCTGTGCCGGTGGAACGACACCGCCACCGAGCTGCCCGGCGGGCTCGTCCCCGAGCTGTTCGCCCGTCAGGTGGCGGCGACGCCGGACGCGGTCGCCGTGGCGTGCGACGGCGACGAGGTGTCCTATCTGGACCTCGACACCCGCGCGAACCGTCTCGCCCACCACCTGACCGCCGCGGGCGTCGGCGCCGAGTCCGTCGTCGGCCTGTACCTGCCGCGCGGGATCGACATGGTCGTCGCGCTCCTGGCAGCCTGGAAGGCGGGCGCGGCCTACCTGCCGATCGACCCGGCATACCCGGCGGAGCGGATCGCGTTCATGCTCGCCGACGCGAAGGCCGCGGTGCTGCTGGGCCTCGAGGACGACCTCGACGAGCTGCCCGCCGGCCGGGTGCGGACCATCGCGGTCGACGACCTGCGGATCGCCCGCCGGCCGGCGGACCCGCCGCGCGCGCCGCTGCTGCCCGGCCAGGTCGCGTACGTCATCTACACGTCCGGCTCGACCGGCACCCCGAAGGGCGTCGCGGTCACCCACGACGGCCTCGCCAACTACGTGTCCTGGGCGATCGGCGACTACGGGCCGGCCGGCCGCGGCGCGGTCCTGCACTCGTCGCTCGCGTTCGATCTGACCGTCACCAGCGTCCTCGTGCCCCTCGCCGCCGGCTCCCCGGTCGTCGCCAGCCCCGAGGGCGGCGCCGAAGGCCTCGCCGGGCTGGTGAACGGCGGCGGGTTCGACGTCCTCAAGGTCGTGCCCGGGCACCTGCCGCTGCTGGCCCGGCTCATCGACGACGCCGCCGCGCCGGACGCCGCCCGGGTCCTCGTCGTGGGCGGCGAGGCCCTCACCGCCGGCCCGGTCCGGCAGTGGCTCGACCGGGCACCAGGGTCGGTCGTCGTCAACGAGTACGGGCCGACCGAGACCGTCGTCGGCTGCTGTGTGCACCGCGTGACCTCGGACCAGCCGATCGACGGCGACCTCGTCCCGATCGGCCGGCCGATCGCCAACACCCGCCTCTACGTCCTCGACCGGCGGCTGCGCCCCGTCGCCGTCGGCGTGCCCGGCGAGCTGTACATCGCCGGCGCGCAGCTGGCCCGCGGCTACGTCGGCCGGCCCGGCCTCACCGCGGACCGGTTCGTCGCCGACCCGTTCGACGCCGGCGGGCGGCTGTACCGCACCGGCGACGTCGTCCGGTGGACCACCGCCGGCGACCTCGTCTACCTCGGCCGCGCCGACGAACAGGTCAAGGTCCGCGGCTACCGCATCGAACCGGGCGAGGTCGAGGCCGTCCTCACCGTCCACCCGCTCGTCGTGCAGGCGGCGGTCGTCGCCCGCGAGGACGTGCCCGGCGACCGGCGGCTCGTCGCCTACGTCGTCGCCGAGGACGGCGCCGACCTCGCCGGCGTCGACCTTCGGCAGTTCGCGGCGGCGCGGCTGCCGGAGCACATGGTGCCGTCCGTCGTGCTCGCCCTCGACGCCCTTCCGCTGACCCACAACGGCAAGCTCGACCGCAAGGCCCTCCCCGCACCCGACGCCGCGACCGCGGGCACCGGCCGCGGCCCGGCGAACGCCCGCGAGGAGCTGTTCTGCCAGGGGTTCGCGGAGGTCCTCGGCGCCGCCACCGTCGGCGCCGACGACGACTTCTTCGCCCTCGGTGGCCAGTCGCTGCTCGCCGTCCGCCTCGTCGAATGGCTGCGGGTCCGTGGCGTGCCGGTGTCGGTCCGCGCCCTGTTCGACATGCCGACGCCGGCCGGTCTCGCCGCGGCGGTCGTCGCCGCACCGTCCACCACCGCCGTCCCCGCGAACCGGATTCCGGCCGGCGCCACCGAACTCACCCCTGACCTGCTGCCCCTGGTCGAGCTGACCCAGGCCGAGCTCGACGCGGTCGTCGCCGCCGTGCCGGGCGGCGCCGCCAACGTCGCGGACGTCTACCCCCTCGCGCCGCTGCAGGAAGGGCTGCTGTTCCACCACCTCCTGGCGGCCGGCGGCGACGACCTGTACCTCAGCTCCTTCGTCCTGGAGTTCGAGGACCGGTCCCGGCTCGACGCGTTCACCGCCGCCGTGCAGCGGGTCGTCGACCGCCACGACGTGTTCCGGACCGCCTTCCGGTGGGAAGGCCTGCGAGAGCCGGTCCAGGTGGTGCAGCGGACCGCGACGGTCCCGGTCGTCTCCGACGGCGCCGGTGCCGCCATGGACCTGCGCCGGGCCCCGCTCCTGGACGTCCACGTCAGCCCCGCCGAGGCCGGCCGCTGGCTCGGCGTCCTGCGCATCCACCACATCGTCCAGGACCACACGACGATGGAGGTGCTGCTCGAAGAGGTCCAGGCGGTCCTGGAAGGCCGCGCGGACACCCTGCCGGCGCCGCTGCCGTTCCGTGAGTTCGTCGCCCGCTCCCGCGCCGGCGCCGCCACCGAGCGGCACGAGGCGTACTTCCGGTCCCTGCTCGACGGTGTCGACGAGCCGACCGCCGCGTACGGCGTCACCGACGCGCACGGCGACGGCAGCGGGGTCGTCTCCGCGCACCTGGCGCTGGACGCGGACCTCTCGGCCCGGCTGCGTGAGGCCGCCCGCCGGGTCGGCGCCAGCCCCGCGACCGTCGCCCACGTCGCCTGGTCCCGGGTGCTGTCGGTGGTCGCCGGCCGCGACGACGTCGTGTTCGGCACCGTCCTGTTCGGGCGGATGAACGCCGGTGCCGGCGCGGACCGGGTCGCCGGCCTGTTCATGAACACCCTGCCCGTCCGCGTCCGCACCGCCGGGACCGGCGTCCTCGCCGCTGTCGCCGCGATGCGCGGGCAGCTCGCCGCCCTCCTCGAGCACGAGCACGCGCCGCTCGCGATCGCGCAGCGGGCCAGCGCCGTCCCGGCGGATCTGCCGCTGTTCACCACGATGCTCAACTACCGGCACAACGTGGAGGACAACGCGCACCGGGACCGCCACCTGCCCGGCATCCGCCAGGTGTCCTACCGCGAGCGGACCAACTATCCGCTCGCGGTCGTCGTCGACGACAACGGCGACAGCTTCGGCCTCGTCGTGGACGCCGTCGCCCCGATCGACCCGCACGCGGTCGCCGTGATGCTGCGCGCCGCGTTCGCCGGTGTGGTGTCGGCGCTCGAGGGCGACGCCGCCGGCGTGCCGCTGTCCGACATCGGCGTGCTCGGCACGGCCGAACTCGACCGGGTGCTGCGGGACTGGAACGACACCGCCACGGAGGTGCCGCCGGGGACGCTGCCGGCGCTGTTCGCGGCGCAGGTACGCCGGACCCCCTCCATGCCGGCGCTGGTGTTCGAAGGCGTGACGGTTTCCTACCAGGAGTTGGACGCGCGGTCGAACCGGTTGGCGCACCGGCTGGTCGCTGAGGGTGTGCGGACGGACTCCGTCGTCGGTGTGCGCCTGCCCCGTGGTGTGGACCTGGTGGTGGCGTTGCTGGCGGTGGTGAAGGCCGGCGGCGCATACCTGCCGATCGACCCCGACCTGCCGGTGGACCGCAGCGCGTTCATGGCCGCCGACGCGGGTGCCGTGTGCGTGCTGACGTCCGTCGCCGCCGACGAATGGCCGGACACGGATCCGGGCGTGCACGTGCTACCGGGCCACGCGGCGTACGTCATCTACACGTCCGGCTCCACCGGACTGCCCAAGGGCGTCGTGGTGCCGCACGAGGGCATCGTGAACCGCCTGGTCTGGATGCAGGCCCGCTTCGGGCTCGTTGCAGGCGACCGGGTGCTGCACAAGACCCCGTTCGGGTTCGACGTGTCCGTGTGGGAGCTGTTCTGGCCGCTCATCCAGGGCGCCGCGATGGTGATCGCGAGGCCCGGCGGTCACCGCGACCCGTCGTACGTCGCCGAGCTGATCCGCGCTGAGCGTGTCGACACCGTTCACTTCGTCCCGTCGATGCTGGACGCGTTCCTGGCCGCGCCGGAATCCGGGGAGTGCTCCGGGCTGCGGCGGGTCGTCTGCTCGGGTGAGGCCCTCGGCACCGCGGTCCGCGACCGGTTCTTCGAGGTGCTGCCGGCTGTTGGCCTGTTCAACCTGTACGGCCCGACCGAGGCGTCCGTGGACGTCACCGAGTTCGAGGTGCTGCCGGACGGTGCTCCGGTGGTGCCGATCGGCAGGCCGGTGTTCAACACGCGCGTGTACGTCCTGGACGACCGGCTCGCTCCGGTGCCGGCCGGCGTCGCCGGAGAGCTGTACCTCGCAGGCGTCCAGCTCGCCCGGGGCTACGTGAGCCGTCCGGCGCTGACGGGCGAGCGCTTCGTCGCCGACCCGTTCAGCGACGGCGAGCGGCTCTACCGCACCGGTGACGTGGTCCGCTGGTCCGACGAGGGTGACCTGGTCTACCTCGGCCGCGCGGACGAGCAGGTGAAGATCCGCGGGTTCCGGATCGAGCCCGGCGAGATCCAGGCCGTCCTCGCCGCCCACCCGCAGGTGGAGCAGGCCGCCGTCGTGCTCCGCGACGACCGGCTCGTCGCCTACGTCGTCGGCCAGGTCGACGGGCTGCGGGAGCACGCCGCGTCCCGGCTGCCGGAGTACATGGTCCCGTCGGCGTTCGTCACCCTCGACGCGCTGCCGCTGACCGTCAACGGCAAGCTCGACCGCCGCGCCCTGCCGGCGCCGGTGTTCGAGACCGGCGCCGGCCGCGGGCCGCTCAACGTGCGCGAGGAGCTGCTCTGCGCCGGCTTCGCCGCCGTCCTCGACCTGGACACGGTCGGCGTCGACGACAACTTCTTCGCCCTCGGCGGGCACTCCCTCCTCGCCGTCCGGCTCGTCGAGTGGCTGCGGGTCCGGGGTGTCACCGTGGCGGTCCGGGCGCTGCTGGACACGCCGACCCCCGCCGGTCTCGCCGCCGCGGCGGGCACGGCCGCGGTGCCGGTGCCACACAACCTGATCCCGGCCGGCGCGCAGACCATCACCCCCGAGATGCTGCCCCTCGCCGACCTCACCGCCGACGAGCTCGACCGGGTCCTCGCCACCGTGCCCGGCGGCGCGGCCAACGTCGCCGACATCTACCCCCTGGCACCGCTGCAGGAGGGCCTGCTGTTCCACCACAGGCTCGCCGACGGCGGCGACGACGTCTACGTCCTGCCCGGCGTGTTCGAGTTCGACAGCCGTGACCGCCTCGACGCGTTCACCGACGCCCTGCAGACCGTCGTCGACCGCCACGACATCTTCCGCACCTCCGTCGTCTGGGCCGGCCTGCGGGAGCCGGTCCAGGTCGTGTGGCGGACGGCGACGCTGCCGGTGACGCAGGTCGAAGGGGTCGCCGGCGCCGAGGGGCTGCTGTCCGCCGCCGGCCTGTCGCTGGACCTCGGCCGCGCGCCGCTGCTGGACGTGCACGTCTGCCCGGCCGCCGACGGCCGCTGGCTCGGCCTCGTCCGCATCCACCACCTGATCCAGGACCACACCGCGCTCGACGTCGTCCTCGGCGAGATCCGCGCGATCCTGCACGGCCGTGCCGCCGAGCTGCCGCAGCCGCTGCCGTTCCGCGACTTCGTCGTCCAGGCCCGCGCCGGCCTGCACACCGGCGAGCACGAGCGGTTCTTCGCCGGTCTCCTCGGCGACGTCGACGAGCCGACCGTCGCGTTCGGGGTCGCCGACGTCCACGGCGACGGCAACGCCGTGGTCCAGGCCGCCCTGCCGCTCGACGCGGACCTCGCCGCCCGGCTCCGCGAGGCGGCCCGCCGGTGCGGGTCCAGCCCCGCCACGCTCATGCACGTCGCCTGGTCCCGGGTCCTCGCCGCCGTGTCGGGCCGCACCGACGTCGTCTTCGGCACCCTGCTGTTCGGCCGCATGAACGCCGGCGCCGGCGCCGACCGGGTCCCCGGCACGTTCATCAACACGCTGCCGGTCCGCGCCGGCACCGCGGGCGTCGACGTCACGTCCGCGGTCACGGCGATGCGCGGCCAGCTGGCCCGGCTCCTGGAGCACGAGCACGCGCCGCTCGCCCTCGCGCAGCGGGCCAGCGCCGTCCCGGCCGACCTGCCGCTGTTCACGACCTTGTTCAACTACCGGCACGACGCGGTCACCGGCTCCGGCGACGCGGTCGCGTTCGACGGCATCCGGCAGGTGTACTTCCGGGAACGCACGAACTATCCGGTGGCCGTGTCCGTCGACGACGACGGCACCGGCTTCACCCTCGACGTCGACGCGGTCGCCCCGATCGACCCGCACACCATCGCCGCGATGTTGCGCACCGCTACCGCCGGGCTCGTCACCGCGCTGGAGGCGGGCGCCCCGGCGGAGCTGGCGTCGCTGCCCGTCCTCGACCCGGCCGGCCGCGAGCAGGTGCTGAGCGAGTGGAACGGCACCGCCGTCGCCCGCCCCGCCACCACCGTCGCGGACCTGTTCGCGGTGCAGGCCGCCCGCACACCGCAGGCTCCCGCGGTGGTGTTCGACGGCGCCACGGCCACCTTCGCCGAGCTCGACGCGCGGGCCGCGCGGGTGGCGGCCCACCTGCGGAGCCTGGGCGCCGGGCCGGAGTCGGTGGTCGCCGTCCGGCTGCCGCGGAGCATCGACCTGGTGGTCGCCGTCCTCGGCGTGGTCAAGGCCGGCGCCGCGTTCCTGCCGGTCGACCCGGACCTGCCGGACGAGCGGGTGGCGTTCATGCTCGCCGACGCGGACGCCCGGATCGTGCTGTCCGACGTGGACGTTCCCGCCACCGGCGCTCAACAGCCGGTGACGGTCGATCCCGGTCACCCGGCGTACGTGATCTACACGTCCGGGTCGACGGGCACCCCCAAGGGCGTGGTCGTGTCGCACGCCGCGATCGCCAACACGCTGCGGTGGCTGACCGACGGTTACGGCATCGGCGCCGCCGACCGGATCCTGCACAAGACCCCGGTCGGGTTCGACGTGGCGGTGTGGGAGCTGTTCCTGCCCCTCGTCGCCGGCGCGACCCTCGTCGTCGCCCGCCCCGGCGGTCACCGCGACCCGGCGTACCTGGCCGCGCTCATCCGCGAGCAGCGGGTCACGGTCGCGAAGTTCGTGCCGTCGATGCTGCAGGTCCTGCTCACCGAGCCGACCCTGCCGGAGTGCGAAACACTGCGGCACGTGTTCGGCGGCGGCGAGGAGCTGCCCGCCGCCCTCCGCGACCGGTTCCGTCAGGTGCTGCCGGGCGCCCGGCTGCACAACACCTACGGCCCGACCGAGGCGGCCGTCACCGTCACCTCGCACGAGTGCGACCCGCACGCCACCGGGACGGTCGTGCCGATCGGCCGGCCGATGGAGAACGTGCGCACCTACGTCCTCGACGACCGCCTCCAGCCGGTCCCGGCGGGGGTGCCCGGCGAGCTGTACCTGGCCGGCGTCCAGCTGGCCCGCGGCTACGTGAACCAGCCGGCGTTGACGGCGCAGCGGTTCGTCGCCGACCCCCTCGGCATCGGGGAACGGCTGTACCGGACCGGTGACGTGGTCCGCTGGACCGCCGGCGGAGACCTCGTGTTCCTCGGCCGCGCCGACGAACAGGTCAAGATCCGCGGCTTCCGGATCGAGCCGGGGGAGATCCAGGCCGTCCTTGCCGGGCACCCGCAGGTCGGCCAGGTCGCCGTCGTCGCGACCGCGGACCAGCGGCTCGTCGCCTACGTCGTCGGCGCCGCCGACCTGGGGGAGCTGCGCGCGTTCGCGGCGGCGCGACTCCCGGAGTACATGGTGCCGGCCTTCGTGTCCCTCGACGCGCTTCCCGTGACCGTCAACGGCAAGCTCGACCGGCGGGCGCTGCCCGCACCCGACTTCGCCGCCGCCGGCACCGGCCGCGGACCGGCGAACATCCGCGAGGAGCTGCTCTGCCTCGGGTTCGCGGACGTCCTGGGGCTCGACCCTGCCGGTGACCCCGTCGGCGTCGACGACAACTTCTTCGCCCTCGGCGGCCACTCGCTGCTCGCGGTCCGGCTTGTCGAGTGGCTGCGGCTGCGCGGCGTGTCGGTGTCGGTCCGGGCGCTGCTGGAGGCGCCGACCCCGGCGGGTGTCGCCGCCGCGGCGGGCCCGGTGACGGTGCCGGTCACGGCGAACCTGATCCCGGCCGGGGCGCGGACGATCACGTCCGACATGGTGCCGCTGGCCGACCTGACCCCGGCAGAGCTCGACGCGGTGCTCGCCACCGTGCCGGGTGGCGCGGCGAACGTCGCCGACATCTACCCGCTCGCCCCGCTGCAGGAAGGGATCCTGTTCCACCACATCCTCGCCGCCGGCGGCGAGGACACCTACGTCGCGCCGCTCGTGCTCGAGTTCGCGGACCGGCCGAGCCTCGACCGGTTCACCGCCGCGATGCGGCGGATCATCGACCGGCACGACGTGTTCCGCACCTCCTTCGTGTGGTCGGGCCTGCGCGAGCCCGTCCAGGTCGTGTGGCGGACGGCGACCCTGCCGGTCACCGAGGTCCGCGGCACGGCCGGCGCCGAGGACCTGGTGGCGGCGGTCGGGCTGGCGATGGACCTCGGCCGCGCGCCGCTGCTCGACCTGCACGTCGCCGGCGTCAGCGGCGGTCGCTGGCTCGGTCTGGTCCGGCTGCACCACCTCGTGCAGGACCACACCGCGATCGAGGTGGTCCTCGACGAGATCCGGGCGATCCTCGCCGGTGCGTCCGCGGACCTGCCGGAGCCGCTGCCGTTCCGCGACTTCGTCGCCCAGGCCCGGGCCGGGCTGTGCGACGGCCGGCACGAGGAGTTCTTCCGCGACCTGCTCGCCGGCGTCGACGAGCCGACCGTCGCGTTCGGGGTCGCCGACGTGCACGGCGACGGCACCGACGCCGTGCAGGTCTTCGCCGGCATGGACGGCACCCTGGCGGCCCGGCTGCGTGACGTCGCCCGCCGCGCCGGCGTCAGCCCCGCGACGGTGCTGCACGTCGCGTGGTCGCGGGTCCTCGCGGTCGTGTCCGGGCGCGACGACGTCGTCTTCGGCACCGTGCTGTTCGGCCGGATGAACGCCGGCGCGGGCGCCGACCGCGTCCCCGGCCTGTTCATGAACACCCTCCCGGTGCGGGTCCGCACCGCAGGCACCGACGTCGTCACTGCGGTCGCGGCGATGCGGGCCCAGCTCGCCGGGCTCCTCGAACACGAGCACGCGCCCCTCGCGCTCGCCCAGCGGGCCAGCGCCGTCCCGGCGGACGAGCCGCTGTTCACGACCCTGTTCAACTACCGGCACAACGCCGCCACCGGCCCCGTCGAGCTCGACGGCGTCCGGCAGGTGTTCTTCCGGGAGCGGACGAACTACCCGCTGTCGGTGTCGATCGACGACGACGGCACCGGGTTCGGCTTCGACGTGGACGCGGTCGCCCCGATCGACCCGCACAACGTCACCGCGATGCTGCACACCGCGACCGCCGGCCTCGTCGAAGCCCTGGCACAGGCGCTGGGCGGCGACCGTCCCCGTCCGCTGTCGGCGGTGTCCCTTCTCGACCAGGCCGGTCTCGACCGGGTGCTCCGCGAGTGGAACGCCACCTCCGCCCCCTGGCCCGCCGCCACCCTGCCGGGCCTGTTCGCGGCGCGGGTCGCCGCGGCCCCGGACGCGACCGCGCTGCTCTTCGAGGGCGCCACGGTCACGTTCGCCGACCTGGACGCGCGGTCGGACCGGGTCGCCGGCCACCTGCAGGGCCTCGGTGTCGGTCCGGAGTCGGTGGTCGGTGTCCGGCTGCCGCGGGGTGTGGACCTGGTCGCCGCGGTGCTGGGCGTCGTGAAGGCGGGTGCCGCGTTCCTGCCCATCGACCTGGATCTGCCGGCGGACCGGGTCGGGTTCGTGCTCGCCGACGCGGGTGCCACGGTGGTGCTGTCCGACGTGGACGTGGACGGTGTCTTCGCGCCGGTGGCGGTGGATCCGGCGCAGGCGGCGTATGTCATCTACACGTCCGGGTCGACGGGCACCCCGAAGGGTGTCGTCGTGCCGCACGCGGCGGTGGTGAACACGCTGCGGTGGCTGGCGGACGAGTACGACCTCGGCTCGTCCGACCGGATCCTGTTCAAGACGCCGGTCGGGTTCGACGTGTCGGTGTGGGAGTTGTTCCTGCCGTTGACGTTCGGTGCGACCATGGTCGTCGCCCGCCCCGACGGGCATCGCGAGCCCGCCTACCTGGCGGCGCTGATCCGCGACCAGCGGGTGACGGCGGCGGAGTTCGTGCCGGTCCTGTTGCAGGCGCTCCTGGAGGAGCCGTCGACCGCGGAGTGCCGGTCGCTGCGGCACGTGCTCAGCGGCGGCGAGGAGCTGACGACCGCGGTCCGCGACCGGTTCTTCGAGGTGCTGCCGGATGCCCGGCTGTACAACACGTACGGCCCGACCGAGGCAGCGATCACCGTGACGTCGGGAGAGTGCGGACCCGGCGGGGCGGTGCCGATCGGCGGGCCGATGGCGAACGTCCGCGCGTACGTCCTCGACAGCCGGCTGCTGCCGGTGCCGGTGGGTGTGGCGGGCGAGCTGTATCTGGCCGGAGTCCAGATCGCTCGCGGCTATCTGAACCGGCCGACGTTGACGGCGGAGCGGTTCGTGGCGGACCCGTTCGGGCCCGGACGGTTGTACCGTACCGGTGACCTGGTGCGGTGGACGGTCGATGGGCAGTTGGTGTTCCTGGGCCGGGCCGACGAGCAGGTGAAGCTGCGC
>NZ_JBFAJA010000109.1:0-41199 GCF_040654975.1 Dactylosporangium sp. NPDC050588
TTCTCTAATAAAACCCCCAACTGGGGGGGGGGGGGGGGTATTATATCGACCTCCCTGTTCTCTAAATCCCCACCCGCCTGTTGTACCCCGGGGGGGCCCGCCGGTCCGGCGGCACCCCCCTGCTATTTGCGCTCGCTCAGGAAACGGTCGAGGTCGGACCGCGACGCCGGGGCGCCCTGCCAGCCGTAGTCCATGACCGCCAGGACCGTGTCGCCGCGCCGGACCAGCGCGATGAGGAACGTCTGCTCGCCGAGGTCCGTCTGGTACGTGCGGCTCAGCAGCACCGACTCGTCGCCGCCGAGCTCGCCGGTCGAGACCAGCCGGTACCGCAGCGTCAACGGCGCGGAGCCTGGGCCGGCCCGCTCGACCGACGGGCAGCGGGCCAGCATCGCCCGGACCTCGGCGAGGTACTCGCTCGCCCCGCCGGGGCGTTAGGCCGACTCCGTCACGCCGGCCCGGGTGGTCGTGGGCGGCGGCGGGACGTACAACGTGAACACCTGCAGCCCGCTGCTGCGGCCGATCAGCTTCGCCTCGCTGGGGTGCCGCGTGTCGGGACACGGCGCGGGCAGCGAGGTCCCGCGGTAGAAGTCGTCGTACGTCTGCCGGGCGTCGCTGCTCATGCCAGTGAACACGGCCGGGCCTGCGGGAAGGTTGCATCGCCTACAGTGCGGTGATGAGGCTCGTCCCGGTCGTGGAGATGGCGACGTCGCAGGCCACGTATCTCAACCTCGACCACGCGACCCTGGTCGCGCCCGTGCACCTCGACACGAAGGCCCGCATGCTCCGCCGCGACCAGGAGACCTGGGCGGTCACCTTCGTGGTCACGGTCGGCGACACGGCGACGGTCTACGCGACGCGTCGTTCGTTCGCTGCCGAACAGGACGCGCTCGCGTGGATCGCCGCCGTGACCGATGTCGTGCGCTGAGCCCTTACCCGCTGCCGGCCGGTAACCAGGTCGCCTCGGCGACGGCGCGGGTCGCGGCGTCGGTGTAGACCGCCGTCGCCAGCCACGCCTGGGCGAACGCGCTGCCGTCGTCGCCCGACAGCCGGCCGAACGCGTCCCGGGGCCGGGTGCACGCCGCCTCCGTCAACCGGTCGAGCAGCGCCGCCCCGGCGTCGAACCTGGCCCGCCGCAGCCTCGTCGCGTCGGACGGTCCCCGCCCCGCCGCGAACGTGTGCACGGTCCGCCCGCCCGACACCGTCCGCTCCACCTGCGCGGCCAACAGCCGAAGCACGGGATCACTGTTGGTGTTCGCGGCAGGTGTACGACCGGCGCCCGCCTCCGGAAGCAGCGGGCACGACCGGGGAAGGTGACTGCTGTGGAGCCGGTCGAACGCCAGATCCACGTGGCCGCCCTGGCCCGCGGGCAGGTTCCAGCCGGTGCCGTCGACCGGGGCGACCGCGAGCGGCAGCACCGTCCCAGGCCGCGACGGGTCGGGCCGCGCCACCACGAGCAGCTCGAGGCCGGCGGCGCGTCCGAGCAGCCGTAGGTTGTCGCGGTACCCGAGCGCCGGCGAGTCGTCCGCGACCCGCAGCGTCAACGCCGTGCCGTCGGAGGCCGCTGCGCCGTCGGAGGCCGCTGTGCCGCCCGTGGTCGTGGCGTGCACGGCGTCGCCGTCGGTGCCCTCGATGCGGACCGTCAGGAACACCAGGTCGTCGCCGGCCCGGCGGTCCGTCACCGGCTGGCCGAGCGCCGCGAACGCGCGGTGCACCTGCTCGGCGAGCGGCACCGCCCACAGCCCCGCGAGGGGCTCCTCGTGCCAGCCGCACCCGGTCGCCGTCACCGCCCGCACCGACCTGCCCGCACCCAGCTGCCTGGTCGCCGACGCCGTCGCCCCCGACACCACGAGCCCCGCCCGGGTCAGCGCCCGGTGGCTCAGCGCGGTCTCCCCGAGCGCGACGGTCGCGTTGCCCGCCTTGGCGGCCCGTCTGGCGTCGCCGGGCATCAGGTCGGCGATCATCCAGAGCCCGCCGTCGCGGTCCACGACGTACGTCACGACCCCCGCATACCCCGAGTCGGCGAGCACCGCCGTCGTGCACAGCCCGTGCAACCTGAGGCTGCCCTGCAGGTCGTACGCGCGCCGCGCCGCCCCGAGCAGCCCTCCCGACGGTGCGCCCTCCGACCGCAGGCGTTGCAGGACCCCGATCAGCTCCTGCAGCGCGGCCGTCAGGTCGCCGAGCCGGAAGTCGGGGTCGCCGGTCCGTGCCGCCTGGAGCATCGTGGCGACGACCCGCGCGGCGGCCGCCGGCCGGTACACCTTGCACGCCTGCCCCTCGTGCGCCGCCCGCAGCAACGCCGTCCGCGCGACCGTCCCCGACCCGGTGAGCCCGGCGGCGAGCACGTCGACGGCGGCCCGCCACAGGTGCTCGACCGCCGCCCGCTGCTGCACGGTCAACGCCTCGCCAGGCTCCTCCACCTCCGGCACGACGCCTGTCTGGCCTGCGCCCGTCTGGCCTGCGCCTGTCTGGCCCGCGCCTGTCTGGCCCGCGCCCGTCTGCGCCGCGACGGGCTGTTCCGGGTCGGCCTGCTCCGCGACCGCTCGCTCCGCGACGGGCTGGTCCCCGGCGGCCTGCTCCGCGACGGGCTGCTCCGCGACGGGCTGCTCCGCGACGGGCTGCTCCGCGTCGGCGTCGGGCGCCGCTACGCCGGCCGGGGCCGGATCTCCTTCCACGTGGGCGGGAGCCAGCGCCAGCACGGCCGCCCGGTGCAGGCAGTTGGGGGCGAGCAGGCAGCTGCACGTCGCCCCTTCCGCCGACCGGACGACCCCGCCGTCGGTGACCAGGGTGACGGCGGTCGAGTCGTCGACGGCGACGACGAACGTCCCGTCCGCCTCGGTCACCGGCAGCGCCGCGAAGCGGGTCACCGCCTCGTCGACCTTCTTGCGCAGCCTGGCCGGCAGCGCGTCGACCGCCGCCACCAGCACCGCCTCCGCCACCGGCGGCAGTCCGCCGCTCGCCGTGGTCATGCGCGCACCTTCTCCCCGACCCAGCGGGCCAGCTCCAGGGGGCTCAACGCGGCGACCGGCATGCCGCACGCGACCAGCTGCGACGCCACCGACACCGAGTACCGGGGCCGGCCTGCGTCGTCGAGGCTCGCGCAACCCAGCACGGTCGCCCCCGACTCGACCAGCGAACGCGTCTCCGCGAGCAGCCCGCCGAGCGGGTACCCCTCCTCGAAGTCGCTGACGACCACGACCAGCGTGCGCGACGGCACGGTCACCAGGGACCGCGCGTGCCGCAGCCCGGCCGCGATGTGGGTGCCGCCGCCGACCTGGACCTCGAGCAGCAGTCCCAACGGGTCGGTGACCCGGTCCGTGAGGTCGACGACCTCGGTCGAGAACGCCACGAAGTGCGTCGTCAACGCCGGCACCCCGGCGAGGATGGCCCCGGTCAGCGCCGACCAGATGACCGACGCCTCCATCGACCCGGACACGTCGACGACGAGGACGAGCCGCCAGTCGACGCCGCGACGCGCCTTGGTGCGGAACACCGGCCGCTCCGGGATGACCTGCACCCGGCCGTCCTCGTCCCGGCGGGTCGTGGCCAGGTTGGCCCGCAGGGTCCGCGGCAGGTCGAGCGGCCCGCCCGGCCGGCGGGTCGGCCGCGGCGTCGTGATCCCCGCCAGCGCCGGCCGCAGCCGCGTCGCCAGCTGGCGCGTCAGCTCCTCGACGATCCGGGCGACCAGCGGCCGCAGCCGCGCCACCGACGACTCGGGCATCGCGCCGACCAGCGACAGCACGGTCTGCAGCAGCTCCACTGACGGCGTCACCGCGTCGGGGTCGAGCAGCAGCGCCGCCTCCCGCCGCCCGGACTCCGCGGCACGGGCGAGGACCTCCTCACGGATGCCCGGCCCGAACAACGCCGTCAGCTCCTCCGCCCACTCCCGCACACCGGGGAACGGCGCTTCCCGCCCCGCCCGCCCGGCGGCATCGGCCCGCGCCCCTTCGCCGGTGCCGGCACCGTAGAGCTCGTCGAGCGCGGTGGCGTACCGCGCCGCCCCGGCCCCGAGCGCCTCCGACCGCCGCCCCAGCAACAACCGCCACCTGTCCACTGTGGACAACGTGCGCGCACTGCGCTCCGCCGGATCGTGGTTCTCCGCGGCTGGCCCCGTCTCGACGCCGCCCGAGTCCGCGGGCTCCGTGCCCTGGCCCGTACCGACGCCGCCGGTCTCTTCAGGCTGCCCGGTTTCGAGGCCGCCGGTCTCCGCGGACCGGCCCGTTCCGGCGCCGCCGGTCTCCTCGGGCTGCCCGGTTTCGAGGCCGCCGGGCTCCGTGGACCGGCCCGTTCCGGCGCCGCCGGTCTTCGCAGGCTCGGTGTCCTGCGCCGGTTTGGTGCTGCCGGACTTCGCGGGCTCCGAGGCCGGTGCCGCGGTGGGGACCGCCAGCCCGTACGCGGCGAGCGCCGCCGCCCCGGCCCGGTCGGCGAGCAGCCGTACCAGCAGGTCCTCGGCCGACGCGTCGCCGATGTCGCGGGCCGTCCCGGCGTCGCCGAGGCGCTGCTCGACGACGGCCAGGAGCCGGTCCCGCCCAGCGGGGCTGACCGCCTGGAAGCCGCCGCGCAACGCCGGCAGCCGGGACAGGAAGTCGTCGTCGGGCAGGGTCTCCACCCGGTCGAGCAGCCCGCCGAGGATCTCCTCGCCCGCCTGCAGCAGCGGCTCGGCCGCGGTGAGCAGCCCGCGGAGATGCCCGAGCAGCTTGCGGCGTCCTTCGTCGGCACGAGCGGCGTCGACCCACGAGGCCAGCCGGACCCCCAGCGCCGAGGGCTCCTCGAGGCCGAGCATCACCTGTACCGCACCCGCCGCCGCCGACATGACCGGGCTGCCGTCAGCGACGAGGCGCTCGACCGCGCCGGCGAGCCGCAGCCCGACCCCGGCCGCGTCGGCCCGCTGGGCCAGGGCCACGAGCGCCCGCACGTCGTCGACGGACTCCGAGCCGGCGAGGCCGTCGACCTGGCGTACCGCGGCGGACTCCAGCGACTCGATCACCTGCCCGAGCCCGTCGATCACGCCGGCGGGCATGCCCGGGACGTGCCCACGGTCGAGCCGGTCGACGAGCGCGAGCGCCGCCATCAGCTCGTCCAGGCTCGCCGCGGCCGGGACCTCCGCCGCGACCTCCGCCACCCGCTCCCGCGCGAGCGCGACCAGCCCGCACCCGGCCGCGACCGCCAGCCCGTCGATCAGCTGCGCCGACGTGGGCCCGTTGTCGTCCTGCTCGGTGCGGCGCCGGTGCCGCAGCGTGCCCTCGGCCGCCTGCGCGAGGGTGACGCCCCGCATGCCGGCGAGCTCCAGCATCGCCTCGGTCCCGGGCACCCACTGCACCGTCCACCGGGTCGTCAGCGCGTCGGCGCCGCCGGCCCCTTCGACGGCGACCCGTTCCCCGTACGGCACCCGGCACACCTCGAGCTGCCGCAGCGTCACCTCCCGCCGCCGGTCGAGGTCGGACCGCAGCGAGTCGAGCCGCATGTCCCGCGCCTTCTCACCCGCGACAGGCAGCCGCAGTTCCTTGACGAGCGCCTCCACCGCCGGCCGCAGCCCCGACCTCGGCGTCCCGGGCGCGAGCACACCCCGCTCGTCGCCGACGAGCACCTGCTCCATCGCCGTCGCGACGACCCGTCCCCGCCCGAGCACCTCCCCGTGCGCGATGACGCTCTGCAGCGCCTCGACGATCTCGCCCCGGCCCGGCGCCGGCAGCGCCCGCAGCCGTGCGAGGTCCGTCGCGAGCCGGAACGCCTCCCGCGCCTCCGCCGGCCCGCTCGGGTGCCCCGCCGCCCGTACCCTGGCGCAGACCTCGACGATCGCGCTCAACGCCGCCCGCTCCACGTCCTCGGGCCGCCCGCCCGCCGCGACGACCGCCTGCTGCCACCGAGGGTCCCGGATCCCGGCCGGATAGCCAGATCTGGCGTCCAGCAACGAGAACGCGTACGGCACCAGCGACGTGACGACCTCACGTCCCTTGCCCACCCGCCGCGCGCGAGGAACCGCATCGACACCGGGCGCCTCCACGGAAGCGCTCCGCGGAGTGGCATCGGGGACGGCCCGAGGCGTGTCCGAGCCTTCGGCGGGGGTGGCCCGAGGCGTGTCCGAGCCTTCGGCAGGGATGGCCCGAGGCGTGTCCGAACCGTCGATGTGGGCGGTCCGGGACGGGACCGAGCCGTCGAGGGCCCGGGTGTGGCCCGGGTCGTCGACGGACTTGTCGACGTCGAGCAGCGCCCACGCGTGGAACGACCCGACCACCGCGGCGACCCGACGTCCTTCGAGCGCCACGAGGTGCCGGCGCATCCACGCTTCCCGCCGCAGGTCGAGTGCCGTGACGTCGCTGCCGGTGTCGTGCCGCATCGCCCACCCGACGAGCAGCGCGGCCCGCCGCACCGCCTCGGGTGCCGCGCCGGGGGACCGGGCCTCGACGACCCGGTCCCACATGTCCTCGTCAGGTCGCCCCGTCGCGGCCCGCCGAAGGGCATCCCCCAGCAGCCGCATTCCTTCGGGCGCGACAGCGGCGACCACCGGCCGTCCACCCGCGGCCGCCCCGCTCGGAGCCACCCCATCGATGGTCGCCCCATCCGCGGTCGCTCCGTCCGGAGCGGTCCCGTCCGGAGCAGTCCCGTCCGGAGCGGTCCCGTCCGGAGCGGTCCCGTCCGGAGCGGCCCCGTCGAGGGTCGCCCCGCCTGGAGCCGTCCCGTTTGGAGCTGTCGCAGGTGGGGCGGACTTGGGCGGAGGTGGGCCTTCCGAGGCGGGAGCGTCCAGACCGGGGACCGCGGGGGCAGGGTCGTTGCCCGGGAGATCCTCGTGCCAGGCGCGGTCGGCGAGGGGCAGGTCGCAGGGGATGACCTCGACGCCGTTGCGGGCCGCCCAGCGCACCGCGACCAGCTCTGGAGAGAAGTCCGCGAACGGATAGAACGCCGCCGACCCGCTCGGGCCCGCGACCCCGGCCAGGGCGACCGGCGCCGTGGTGGCCGGGTCGGCCAGCCACGGCAGCCAGTCCGCGAACTCCGCCGGCAGCTCCAGCAGCAGCACCTCCGGCCGGGCCGCGTCCAGGAGGTCGTCCATCACGGCGGACAGCGCCGGCGAGTGGTGCCGCACCCCGATGAGGTACGGCGCCGTCGACTCGGCGAGCGCCCGCAACGCCCCGTCCGGCGCCCCGTCCGAAACCCCGTGCTCCGAAACCCCGTGCTCCGAAACCCCGTGCTCCGGAAGCCCGTGCTCCGGAAGCCCGGCCGCGACGCCCTCGCCCGGAAGCACGCCGCTGTCCGGAAGCGCGCCGCCGTCTGGAAGCGCGCCGCTGCCCGGGAGGACGGCGTCGTCGGGAAGACGGTCAGGACTGGAGGACATCGCGGAGCTCCCAGAGCTGGGTCCACAGCCGGGACCCCTCCTCGGCGCGGCGGCGGACGGCGCCGTCCCAGTACCCGAGGAGCTTCGCGCCGTCGGCCGGGTCGTCCTTGCACACGACGCCCTGCAGGTGGGCGGGGAGCAGGGACAGGACGTCGCGGTCGCCCGGGAAGTAGGCGGCGGCGAGGCCCAGGGAGGTGGCGACGGCGACCGCCTCGGCGGTGCTCATGACGGTGGAGGGGCGCTCGACCTCCCAGCCCTCCACCGACCGCCCGGCCCGCAGGTCGCGGAACGCGGTGACCAGCGCCTCGAGGACCGCCTCGTCGACGGCGAACGGCGTGCGCACCCGGTCGAGGGCGGCCCTCGCCTGGCGGCCGACGAGCGCGGTCTCCGCGGCCAGGTCGGGGATCGGGCCGACCGTCTCGAAGTTGAAGCGGCGCTTGAGCGCGGCGGACATCTCCGACACGCCGCGGTCGCGGAGGTTCGCGGTCGCGATGAGGGTGAAGCCGGGCGCGGCGTGGATGGTGGCTCCGGCGGTGCCGGACAGCTCGGGCACCGCGATCCGCCGGTCCGACAGGATCGACACCATCGCGTCCTGGACCTCGGGCAGGCAGCGGGTGATCTCCTCGACGCGGGCGACGGCGCCGGCCCGCATCGCGGTGAGGATCGGCGACGGCACGAGCGCCTCGGGGGTGGGGCCGCCGGCGAGGAGCAGCGCGTAATTCCACCCGTAGCGGAGCTGGTCCTCGGTGGTGCCCGCGGTGCCTTGCACGACCAGCTCGCTGGTGCCGCAGACCGCCGCGGACAGCAGCTCCGACAGCATCGACTTGGCCGTGCCGGGCTCGCCGACGAGCAGCAGCCCGCGCTCGCCGGCGAGGGTGACGACGCAGCGCTCGACGAGCGCCCGGTCACCGACGAACTTCCGGGCGATCGCCAGCTTCGCGGGCAGCCCGTCGCCGCGGGCGCCCTTGGGCAGCGTGAGCTCCTTGCCCTCGCTGCCGACGATGAACGTGACCACGGCCCGCGGCGTCAGCCGCCAGCCGGGCGGCCGGGCGCCGTCGTCGTGTGCCGCCAGGAACGCCAGCTCGCCCGCGTGCGCGTGCTCGGCCGGGTCGACCTGCCGGACGGGACCTGCACCGAGCCCCGCGGGGGCCCCGGTCTCCAACGTGGTGCTCATCGACGCCCTCTCGTGGTGAGTTCTTCGAAGCGGGGGTGGTCGCCGCCGGTGACCCTGGACCAGGCGACGGTGAACAGGTCCGGCGCCGGGGCGACTGGGATGATCGCACCCAGGCCGGTGACGTCGTCGCCGTCGCGGATGAACAGCGGCAGCTTCCACAGCTCGAACGGCAGGTGCGGGCTCGACAGCGCGACCCAGCCGCCCGGCAGGAACAGCGACCGCCCGGCCCGCGCCCGCTTGGCCTCCACGACCAGGTCGGTCGCGGCGAGCTCGGCGCGGGCCTTCTTCAGGCGGGCCGGCTTCCAGCCCGTCCAGGCCGCGACGTTGCGGTCGGTCGGGTCGGGCAGGGCGAGCAGCTGCAGGTAGAGCGTGGCGGCGTCGGCGCCGAGCCCGTGCTTCGCGGCGACCTCGGCGACCAGGTCGGGCGCGGAGCGGGACGGGTCGTGGTCCGCCTCGGCGCCTTCGGTGCCGGTCGACGCCGCCGCCGTGGCCCACGCGTCGAGCTGCCCCTTGAGGATCGCGCGCATCGCGACGATGAAGCGCGGCGAGCTGCCGAGCTCGGCGAGCAGCGCCGCGAGCCGCGGGTCGTCGGGGCCGGCGAGCCGGGCCGGCCGCAGCAGGATCCGCGGCCAGTGCCGGTCCTGGACGATCGTGTAGAGGCCGGCGTCGCGGACCGTGCCGTCGGTGGTGACCGGCAGCCCGATCTTCGCGATGAACTCGGTCAGGTCGTCCTCGTAGACGGTGCCGAGCGGCACCTCCAGGGCCGGGTCGGCGAGGCGTTGCTTGACGAGGTCGAGCACCCGGGGCAGGTTGACGCGCAGGGCGTGTCCGGCGGGGAGCCGCCGCACCAGCCACGGGATGCTGCGGGTGACGGCCTTGAGCAGGTCGTCGAGGCTGACCTCGTCGGCGGTGCCCTGCAGCCAGCGGCACGTCTCGGGGTTGGCGAGCCCGTGCACGAACGCCGACGCGCGCACGCCGGAGGTGATCCGGGCCTTGCGCACCTCGACGATGAGCGCGTCGTCGAGCGGGGTCCGGGTGCCGTGCCGCGCCACGTGCCACGCGCCGATCGACTCGACCGACGGCCCAACGGTCCACAGCAGGGACGGGTCGGAGGGCAGCATCGCCATGGCGAGCGTGCGGCGCTCGGCGCGGGAGAGGGCGTCGCGGTCGCTGACGGCACCCTCCATCGCGTCGTCGGTCAGGGCCGGGTCGATCTCCCACTCGGCCGGCTGGTCCTCCTGCCAGTACTTGGCCGAGATCGGGTCGGCGAGCAGGACCGCCGCGTCGGCGAGGGTGATGCCGGCCGCCGCGGACACCGCCGGGACGAGCTCGGGACGCCACGGCAGCCGGCCGCGCTCCCGGGCCGTCGCGACGAACGCGGTGAGCCGCTCGGTGTCCCACCCGCCCGGGTCGAGCACGTGCTCGGCGGTGATGGCGTGGCCGGCGATCGCGCCGAACCGTCCGCCGGGGGAGTACTCGACCGCCTGGACCTCGCCGTCGGAGGTGTCGGTGCGCAGCACGACCAGCCGCCGGTCGCCGGAGTCGATGACGTCGCCGACCTTCGGCATCGCCGCGCGGTCGTCGGCCTTCAGCCAGAGCCGTCGCAGCCGCCCGCCGGGTGCGAGCAGCCCCGACTCGGCGATCACGTCGAGCAGGCCGAGCACGTGGGTGTGGCGCTCGGCGGAGATCAGCGGCGCCACGGCGCGGTACAGGACGGTGGGCAGCGCCCCGACGACGTAGAACCAGTCGAGGTCGGCCTGCTGCGCGATCGGCGCGATCGGCCGCTGCGGCTCCCGGCCGACGAGCACTGCGCCGACGTTGCTGTACAGGTTGGCCGCGACGTGGCTGTAGTCGTAGCAGCTGGGGATCAGGCCGTGCAGCGCCGCGTTGAGCGTGCGGTCGTCGGGCAGGTGGGCGTCGGGGTCGTCCTGCACCGGCTGGCCGGCGATCGCCGCGGTCGCGGTCGTCAGCTCGACGAGCCGTGCCGTGGAGCGGGCCGCCTGCTTGACGATCCCGGCGATCCCGGCGACGAGCTGCGCCGCGGCCACCTCGGGGAAGGCCTCGCCGACGAGCTTGCGCGCCGCGTCGGCGTCGACCTTCGCGTCGGGGCCGACGAGGTCGACGACGGCGGCGAGGAGCCGCGCCGCCTGCTCGTCGGTGACGGCCCGCAGCGCCGCCGAGCCGGCCTCGTCGCGGACCCGCAGGTAGTGCCAGTAGGTCGGCGGGGGCATCAGGCGGGTGCCCTCCCGGAACGGGTCCTGCTTCAGGTTGGTCTTCAGGGTGGCGATCTCCGCGCCGTCCTGGGCGCAGAGCACGATCCTGTTGTCCCGCCACGACTCCTGGTACACCATGCCGTAGACGGTGTCGGAGCCCGGGAACCGGATCGCGCCGACCTGCCGGCCGTGCCGCCGGTTGCCCCGCTCGAACTTCTCGGGCAGCGTGAACGTGCGGCCGTCGACGCCCGTGCCGACCTCCGTGCCGGACCCGGTGGTGCGCACGCGCCAGCCGACGAGGCCGTCGCGCTGCCCGAGCGGGCTGGACGCGGCCTGCGGCGGCGCCGGCATCAGCCGGGACCGGCCGTGCTGGAGGGACTGGCCGTCGACGGCGTCGGCCTCGAAGAACGCCGGCAGCGACGGCCGGCCGACGGCGCCGGTGGCCGGGTCGAACTCGTGCCAGCGCCAGCTCTCGTCGGCGACCTGGGCGAGCGTCCAGTAGTGCTGGCCGTCGCCGCAGATCCCCGACCGCTCCTGCGCGGACCGGTCGCCGACGCGCAACGGCCGCCCACCGGCGGTGCGGCCGCCGCCGGGCAGGGCGAGCGACAGATACGTGTTGGCGTTGAACGCCTCGTCGGGCGTGGTGAACACGTCGTCGGCGGTGCCGCTCCAGTAGCCGGCGCGCTCCTCGCCCTTGTCCCAGCTGACCAGCAGCTGGCCGTCGACGAAGCGCAGGACCGTGCTCCACTCGTAGTGCCGCTGGTCGGCGGGGATGCGCAGCGTGTGCTCCAGCTCGACGCCGTCGGGGCCGACGACGGCGACCTGGTCGCCGGCGCGGACCACCAGCTGCGGCCACTGGCGCAGCAGGCGCACCTTCGCGTCATACGTGTCGTCGTCGGACTCGATCGCGCTGTCGCCGATCAGCGACTCGACGGCGGCCTCCAGGGCGGGCCAGCCGTACTCGTCGAAGACCCCGGCGCGCAGCGTGGCGGCGAGGACGGGGCCGAGGTCGTGCTCGGTGATGCGGCGCACCGCCTCCGGGTTGACCGCGAGACCTTCCGGGCAGGCGACCAGCGAGAGCCGCTTGAGCTGGTCGTCGATGCCGGGCAGGCCCTGCTCGACGACGCTGTCGGCGAGCCCGTCCATCCACCAGTGCAGCGCGGTGCGCAGCCCCGGCACGGCCACGACCGCCGCGACCTCCTCGGGCTGCGTGGCGCTGCTGCGCCAGCTCGGGCGCAGGTGGTCCTCGATGCTGGCCGCGACCTTCGGCAGCAGGTCGGGGTGCGCGACGACGTGGGTGAGGTCGCGGCGGCCCGCGGAGTCGTCCTTGAGCCACTGCTCGACGGCGCAGCGGGCGTTGGCGGTGACCTCGCCGAGCGGCACCCCGAGCTCCAGGCACAGGTCGGCGACGTCGAGGTCGACATAGTGCGAGGAGAGCAGGTCGACCGGGGCGCCGTCGGCCTTGAGCCGCTCCGCCATCCGGGTCACGAGAGCGGCCTGCGCCGCCAGCCGCTTGCGGCGCCAGCCAGAGCGGTGCCGGTCGAGCCGGGTCAGCCAGCCGGCCGGACCGTCGGCGGGCTCGGCCTCGGCCGGCGTGCTGCCGGCGGGGCCGGTGAGCGCCTCGGTCGCGCCGGACTCGTCGAGGATCTCCAGCCAGGTCTCGTCGGGGCAGTTGCCGGGGAACATCGTCAGCAGCTGGCCGCGGATCGCCGGGTCCTGCCGGGCGATGGAGACGAGCGTCGCGCGGTACGCCGTCCAGAAGCCGCCGGGCGCGCGGACGATCGACGTGGCGGTGAGCAGGATCCGCAGCAGCGCCTCCTCCTCGTCCTGGCCGAGCTTCGCCGCCTTCGCGAGGCGCCGCAGGTCGGTGTGCATCGACGCGTAGGGCGGCATGCCGCCGAGGGTCCGCTCCACGCACAGGCGGCGGAAGCGCTCATACGCCGTCGCCGCGTCGGCGCGCGCCGCGAGGTCGCGGGCATAGGCCGACAGGGCCTTCGCGGTCAGCGCGCCGGCGAGCGCGAACTCCAGGAAGACCGTGTGCTGCCGGTCCTCGTCGATCTTCAGCGCGAACGCCCGCTCGGCGTCGCGGGCCTTGCCGAACATCGACGCCGCATAGGTGGGGCTGTCGGCGGCGAGGAACGCCCGCGCGGCCTCCTCGTAGAACGTCGGCAGGAAGTGCGGCACCGAGCGGGCGAGACGGTCGCCGAGCTCGACGAACCCGTCGCGGGCCGGGCCGATCCGCGACTTCGCGATCCGCACGAGCCGCTCGATGTCCTTCACGAGGGCCAGGGCGTGGTGCCCGTTGGCGGGGTCGTTGACGAGTGCCCACGCGGGGAACCCGAGCGCCTGCTGGCGCACGACGCCGACCTCGGCGACGGACTCGGGCGCGGCGAACCCGAGGAACTCCATGGTCAGGTCCTCGGCCGCGCCGAGCGTGCCCGGGACCAGCCGGACCACGGTCCGGTCGCCGAGGACGGGGTGCCGGTAGGCGCGGGTGGTGAGCGTGTCGATCGTGTCCTGCGCCGCGCCCGCCGCGGAGGGCAGCACCGCGCCGGCGTCCAGCAGAGCCTCGTCGGTCATGCCTGCTCCTCTTCCTTGGTCTCCTCGACGACCCGGCCCGCATACAGCGCCGCGGCCATGCGCATGCCCTCGGACCAGGCGACCGGCCCGACCTCACCGAGCGGCACCGACGTGCCGTCCTCCCGGACGAACACCAGGTCGCCGGTCTCGGTCTCGTAGTAGGGGTCGTCGGAGCCGACCCAGCTGCGCGCCTCCACCGTGCGCCCGCCCTCGAACACGCGGCAGATCGCGGAGCCGCCCTTCACCGGATAGCCCAGCGAGGAGGACCGCGCCGTCAGGTGCCGCAGCTCGGCGAACTTCCCGCCGGCATAGTCGGAGATCCGGGTCGCGGTCGGCTCGACGTCGGCGCCGCGCTGCCACGTCTGGCGGAACAGCTGGTCGACCGACTGCTTCACGCCCAGGTCGGCGGCGAACTCGCGCAGGTCGTCGAGGTCGGCGAGGGTCACCGGGTGGGGGATCGCGACCCGCGTCGCGGGCAGGCGCACCGTCTCACCGTCGAGGTTGACGATGCCGATCGTGCCGTCGCCACCTGACGCGCCGCCGGACGCGTCGCGCAGGAAGCCGACCTCGTCGGGGTCGAAGGCACCGTCGTCGTCGAGGACGGCGACGACGAGGTCGGTCAGCGCGGCCCGCCACACCTCGTCGGCCCAGACCCGCGCCAGCACCTCGGCGGGCACAGGCAGTGACCGGACCATCCACCGGTCGACCTGCTCGCGCACCTGCGCCTCGTGCCGGCCGAGCCACTCCTGCAGCTGCTTGAGCCCGAACACCACGGCGTCGTCCTTCAGCGCCGGCGGAACGGATTTGAGCAGCTTGCCCTTGGCATTGCGGCACGCTATGCGCCCGCCATCGAGGGTGACCTCATAGCCACCGCCGGCGGTCAGCCACGTCATGCGATCCCTGCCTCATCGGGGTCCGAATGTCCCTGCGTCATCTTGACCCCCGGCACGTTAGTCACCGGGTGCGACATTTTTTGCGTCCGTGGGACCGGCCGGTGACCGGGTATGACCGGGACGTCCGGATAGATACCTGAAAGTTCCCCCCAAGAGTCCACAGTGGACGAACGAAAAGCGTGTAGATTTCGCCCGGGGGCCACCGGCCGAACAAGTTCTGTCAAGAGCTGACAAATACCGAAGCTGCATACCGGTTTGGGGCGATAGTTTCAGTAAGTCCTTGACAGAACACGCGAGTCCGATGAGGATTCCGCCGTGGTGGCCCAGCGCATCGACCCTCACACCCTCTGGCACCCCGACACCGGCGGCGCCGGCCGGAGGGTGGCCGAGACCCTGCGCCTGTACGGGCCACGCACCCGCGCGGAGCTCGTCCACCTCAGCGGCCTGTCCCGCCCGACGGTCTCCTCGGCCCTCGCCGACCTCGGCGGCGCCGACCTCGTCAGCGAGCAGGTGGGCGCCGCGGCCAAACCCGTCGGCGGTCGACCGGCCTCCGTGGTGCGGCTGACCCGCCGGGCGGGGATCGCGGTCGGCGTCGACGTCGGCCGCCGGCACGTCCGGGTCGCGCTCGCCGACCTCGGCCACGCCGTGCTCACCGAGCGGCAGTCCCGCACCGACTTCGACATCGACGACCGCCCCCGCGAGGCGCTCGACCTCGGCACCACGCTCGTCGACGCGGCGCTCGACGGCATCGGCGCCACCCGGGCCGACGTGGTGGGCGTCGGTCTCGGGGTGCCGGCGCCGATCACCCGCGACTGGCGCATAGGGTCCCCCGGCATGCTGCCGGGATGGGCGGACGTGCTGCCCGCCGACGAGCTCACCGATCGCCTTTCGCTGCCGGTACGGGTGGACAACGACGCCAACCTCGCCGCGCTCGGCGAATACGTGTGGGGCGCCGGCCGCGGCTGCGCGGACCTCGTCTACGTCAAGCTCGCCACCGGCATCGGCGCGGGCATCGTGCTGGACGGCCGGCTCTACCGGGGCGCCGCCGGGACCGCCGGGGAGCTCGGCCACGTGACCCTCGACGCCCGCGGGCCGGTCTGCCGGTGCGGCAACCGCGGCTGCGTCGAGCTGTCCGTCGGCGGGCGGGCGCTGCTCAGCCACGCCCGGCTGTCGCACCCCGAGCTGACCGACCTCGCCGGGCTCATCGCGCTCGCGCAGGCCGGCGACCCCGGCTGCCGCAGGCTCCTCGCCGACGCCGGCACCCAGCTCGGGTACGCGCTGGGCAACCTCGTCAACCTCATCAACCCGCAGCGGGTCCTGCTCGGCGACGAGCTCGGCGCGGCGACCGACATCCTGCGCGAGCCGCTCCAGCGCGGCCTGGCCGAGACCGCGTTCACGGCCGCCGCGGCGTCGGTCGAGGTCGCCCAGAGTGCGCTGTCGTTGCGCGCCGCCGCCCTCGGTGGGGTCGCGCTCGCCCTGGGCGTCGACACCGTCCCCTTCGCCGCGGCGGCACCCGCCCTCTGAAGTCCGACAAGCCCGACGCGGCTGGCGAAAGCCGACAGCGCCGCGCCGTCAAGCAGGAAACCGTCGCAACTGAAGGCAAGTGATCCAAAGCACGAAGCCGCCTCCGGAAACCTTCTTTAGCGGTAACGTCCAAGCTCGTGGTAACGAGCACACTGGCCGACGCCCCTGTCAGCAAGGCCCCCAAGGTCCTGGTGCCGCTCGGCGTGATGTTCCTGTTCGTGGGCCTGTCCACGTCGATCGTCGGCCCGTTCGTGTCGCTGTTCCTCAGCACCGCCGTCAAGGCCGACCCGGTGCACGTCGCAGCCTTCCTCGTCGCCGGCCCGGTGTCGATGATCGTGTCCTCGACGCTCATCGGCCGCCTCTCGGACAGGAAGGCCGTGCGGCGGCAGGTCCTCGCCGTCGCGGCCGCCGCCGGCGGGGTCAGCGCCACCGCCACCGCGTTCGTCCGCGACTACTGGCTGCTGCTCGCGCTGACGGTGACGGTGACCGCGATCAGCGGCTCGCTCTTCCCGCAGGCGTTCGCCTATGCCCGGGAGGCCCTGGAGCAGCGCGGCTCCACCCGTGCCGCGATGACGATCAGCACGCTGCGGATGCTGTTCTCGATCGCGTGGGTCGCCGGCCCTCCCGCCGCCGCGTTCCTCGTCGAGCTCGGCGGCTTCCGCGTCCTGTACCTGAGCGCGGCCACC
The DNA here is from genome assembly GCF_040654975.1 of Dactylosporangium sp. NPDC050588. Taxonomy (NCBI): domain Bacteria; kingdom Bacillati; phylum Actinomycetota; class Actinomycetes; order Micromonosporales; family Micromonosporaceae; genus Dactylosporangium; species Dactylosporangium sp. NPDC050588. Next base: position 16,398 of record NZ_JBFAJA010000109.1, read on the forward strand.
ATGTACGCCGCCGCCGTCCTCGTCGCCCTGTTCGTGCTGGGCGACGTCGTGCCGACGCCGAAACCGCAGCGCGAGGCGCCGGAGCACGCGCCGTCCAGGGTGCTGCAGGTCGTCGCCGCGCTCACCCTGGTGCAGGCCGCCGGCGTGCTCGGGGTCCAGGCGCTGCCGCTGTTCCTCAGCCACGACCTGCGCGGCTCGGTGCGCGACGCCGGCCTCGTCCTCGGGTTGTGCGCGGCGCTGGAGATCCCGCTGATGCTCGGGTTCGGCGCGCTGTCGACGAGGTGGCCGCTGCGCCGCCTGGTCGTCATCGGCGCCGGCCTCGGCGTGCTCTACTACGTGCTCGTCACGGCGTCCGTGCACACCTGGCAGGTCGCCGCCGCCCAGCTGGTCAACGCCAGCTTCATCGCCGCCGTGCAGGGCCTCGGCATCTCGTACGTGCAGGAGATGCTGCCCGGTGAGCCCGGCCGCGCTGCGACCCTTGCCGGCAACGCCTACCCGATCGCCGCGATCCTCGTCGGCCCCCTCTTCGGCCTCGCCCAGCACTTCGGCTACCGCTACGCCTACGCAGCCTCCGCGACCCTCTGCCTCACCGGCGCCGTGCTGCTCCTGACCGCCCACCGTAAACCGCAAACCGACCGCACACCGCAAACCACCCCCGCACCACAAACCGACCCCGCACCGAAAACCTGACAGCGCACCGAAAACCTGACGCCTGACGGCACACTGGATGTAATGACCACCATGCGGTTCGACGGCTGGATCGCCGGCGTCGGCACCGGCGGTGGCACCCGGCTCGTCCTGGGGCACTGGCCCCGCTCCCCGTTCGGCCCGGTCAGCGACGTCATGGTGGAGCGCCCCGACGGTCACCGGGTCCTGCTGGCCGGCACCGCGGACCTCGCCGCGTTCGTCGCCGGAACCTACCGGTTCGATGACGTCCAGGTCGTTCCCGTCAGCGTTTGCCGCGTCGGTACGACCTGGGCCGCCGACGCCGGACCGCTCGCCCTCCGGTTCACGACCGGCGGACGCGGGTGGCTCGGCACGCTCCTGCGCTGCGTGCCGCCGGCCCTCGCCCGGCACCCGCGCTGGGTCGCCGCGATCGACCGCCCCGCGCGCCTGCTCCAGCCGGGCGTGCGAACCCACGGCAGCGCCGGCAACGACCGGCACGAGTGGTACGGCGTCCAGGACCTCCACCGCATCGTCGCCGCCACCGCCACCTGGGACGGCGCCGACCTGGGCCCCCTGACGGCCGTCGACCCACCGGTGCGCTTCGGCTTCGGCTCCACGCCCAGGGCACCTTCGCTGGCCAGAGTGACGACGACGGTCACGACGACGGTCGGCCCAGCTTCGCCAGGTCGTAGCCGTCGGGGTAGGACTTCGTGACGATCCCGTCCGCGAAGAGCGGCGTCGTGCGCGGCCCCGCAAGCCGCAGCAGCAGCGCCCGCGACCGCAGCACCGCGTGCAGCCCGATCCGTGCCCATGCCGGCGGGTCCGGCACCGCGTACGCGCGGCGCAACGGCGGATCGTAGAGGCTCGCGATCAGCGCGTCCGCCACCCCGCGCAACGGCCTCGGGATCCGGCCGCGCAGCAGCTCCCGGGTGACGCGCTCGATCCGCTCCGCCTCCGGGGTGTGCCGCAGGTGGGCCGCCTCGTACGCGTCGAACCACGCCTCGAACGCCGCGTAGCCGGACGGGATGTCGCGGATCCCCATCCGCAGGCCGACCTCGCGGTAGTACCGGGCGGCCGCCTCGCGCTCCTGCCCGGCGGGGGCGCGCCAGCCGTACCGCCGAAGCCACCGCATCGGGACGACCACCAGCGCGGCCAGGACGTAGACGCTGTCGTCGTTGCCGGCGGGGACCTGCCGGTGCGCCTCGTTGAGCAGCCGCAGCGCCAGCCGGCCGCGGGGGTGCTCGAAGCCGTGCATGAGGATCTCGTACATGATGATGCCGGTGTCGTCGGCGCGCCGGCGCGGCTCGGTCAGGACCCGCCCGGTCCGCACCAGCTCCGCGGCGACGCGGGGGAGGGCGAACGACCGGTTGAACGCCAGGTTGAACGCCATCCGCATGTCCCAGGGGAACTCCTCGCGGAGCGTGAGCTGGTGGATCAGCAGGTAGTCGGCCTCCGGATCGCTGCCTTCGATGCGCCGCAGGTTGTCATATCGACCTCTCCTGATCCCCCGCATGGTCGAGCAGTCTAGGAGACTGCGCCGCGGCGGGTTCGAGCCGGTCCAGCATCTCGGCGAGCACACCGGGGCCGGTGGCGAAGTTGAGCCGGACGAACCCGGCGGTGTCCACGGCCGTGCCCGCGGAGAAGTCGGCGCCCGGGCTCAGCCTGACCTTCGCGGCCCGCTCCAGGTGCCCGGCCGGATCGGTGCCGCCCCAGGGGATCCAGCTCAGATAGGTGGCCTCGGGCGGGCGGTGCGGGAGGCGGGCGGCGACCGTGTCACGGTTGCGCCGCAGCAGCTCCCTGGTGCGGTTCAGCCAGGTGTACGACTCCCGCCACGCCGCGACCGTCGCCACCCTCCCCGCGATGCCGGGCGTGCCGTAGAGGTCGATCGGCTGCGCGTCGAGCGACCGCCACACCGCCGGCGGGCCGACGTGCGCGACGGCGAGCCGCAGCGCGGCCAGGTTGAACGCCTTCGTCGCCGACGTCGCGGTCACCGTGCGGGCGGCGGTCTCCTCGCTCAGCGACGCGAACGGGGTGTGGCGGTGCGGCTCGTACGCCAGGTCGGCGTGGATCTCGTCGGTGAGCACGACGAGATCCAGGCGCTCCGCGACCGCCGCGACGGCCGCCAGCTCGGCCCGGTCGAAGACCCGGCCGGTCGGGTTGTGCGGGTTGACGAGCACCAGCAGCCGGCAGCCGGCGAGCCGTTCGGCGAGCCGCCCGGTGTCGAACGTCCACCGCGCGCCGTCGTCGAGCATCGGCAGCGGCACGATCCGCCGCCCGGCCCGCTGGATGCTGGCGAGGAACGGCGGGTACGCCGGGACGTGGATCGCCACCCCGTCGCCGGGCGCGGTCGTGTGCTCGACCATCACCTGCAGGATCTGCAGCACGTCGGTGAAGACCCGGGTCCGGCCGGGGCGAGGGCTCCAGCCGTGCCGCTGCCGCATCCAGTCCTCGAACGCGGTGACGACCGGGTCCTCGCCGCGCCAGAACGGGTAGCCGAAGTCCTCGCGGTGCACGAGGTCCAGCAGGCCGTCGCGGATCGCGGGGGCGACGCCGAGGTCCATGTCGGCGACCCACGCGGCGATCGTGTCCGGCGCGGTGGAGCCCCACTTGACGCCGCTGCCTCTGATGGCGTCCGGGCGTCGCGGCGCGATGCAGTCGCGCAGGATCTCCATCTGGCCGTGGTGCTGGGCGAGCTCCTCGAAGACGTGCTGGAGCGCGGCGCCCTGGGTGCCGACGCGGTCCGGCCCCTGGAACCCGGCGGGTGGCGTGCCGCGGATCGGCTCGCCCGGCGCGGCGGCGCGCACGTCCTCGGCGAACTGTCCGCGGACCGCCTCGACCCTCTGGAGGAGGTCCTCAACCCGGCCCTCCGCGGTGAACTCGGCGTCGCGGTCGCGTTGCGACGGGCGGCCCGCGACGAGCGTCCCGGCCCAGAACTCGACCACGCCCAGGCAGTGCGTCAGCAGCGCGAACGGCGAGTTGGCGCCGGGCAGCGGCCGCCGGCCCGCCCGCTCGTCGCCGAGCTCGGTGACGATGCGGGCCATGCCGTCCAGCGCGCGGTCGGTGTAGTACAGGTACTCCTCGGCGCTGATCATGTCCGTCCCTCTCGCGTCACCTGCTTGACCGGTGACGCCAACCTTGCGCCGAGGGCGCGTCACCTGTCAAGGTGGTGACGTGACGTTCGTGTTCGTCAGTGGTGACCTCGCGCTCGACTTCGCCGGCACGCTGAAGTGGCGCCGCTCGGCCGCCCCGGAGGAGCTCCTCACCGGGCCGGCCGAGGCGGCTCGATGGGCGGTGGCGGCCGGTGTACTGTCCACCGCGCCCAGACTGTCCACTGTGGAGTTCACGGGGCTGCTGGAGCTGCGGGAGGCGGTCTACCGGCTCGCCGTGGCGGGGCTGGCGGGGCAGCCGTGGCCGCCGGCGGACCTGCGCGCGCTGAATGCCGCGGCCGTCGCGCCGGCGCCGCGGGTGACGCTCACCGCGGGCGGGGTCCGGCGGGCGGGGCCGCCGTCGGCGGCGGGCGCGTCGATCGGGGCCGCCGTCGCGGTCGCCGCGGTCGAGCTGCTCGGCTCCCTCGGCTCCCTCACCGTGCGGGAGTGCGCCCTCGACGAGTGCACGAGGTTGTTCGTGGACCGGTCCAGGGCCGGCAACCGCACCTGGTGCGGCATGGAGGAGTGCGGCAACAGGGTCAAGGCGGCCTCGTACCGCGCCCGCCGGACCGCCGGCGCCGACGCTGCTGCGGGTGGCGCGGGTGACGCCGACGGCGGCGCGGGTGGCGCCCGTGGTGGCGCTGATCGCGTTGTTGGTGGCGCGGGTGGCGTTGGTCGGGGCGCGGGTGGCGCCCGTGAAGGCGCGGGTGGCGCCCGTGGTGGCGCGGGTGGTGGCGCTGATCGCGTTGTTGGTGGCGCGGGTGGCGTTGGTCGGGGCGCGGGTGGCGCCCGTGGTGGCGCGGATGGCGGCGGTGGTGGTGGCGCGGGGGGCGGTCAGGCGGTCGGCGGGATGGCGGTGTCGGCGTCGCGCCAGGCGATGCGGTCGTAGCCGAAGGCGAGGCAGGCGTCCCTGGTGCGGCCCGGCACCGTCTGGGCCTCGGCGCGCAGGACGATCTCGCCGTCGACGTTGTAGAGGGACAGCAGGACCGTCGGGCCCGGCGGCGGGGGCTGGACCGGCACCTCGACACGGGCGTGGCCGTGGGTGCTGATCAGCAGGGTGCCGGCCCAGTAGGGGCCGGGGTCGGCGGTGGGGATGCCGAAGATGATGAGCCGCCGCAGGTGCCGGCCGTGCAGCAGGTCCAGCCGGAGCCGCTGGTGCCCGGCCCGGCGGTCCATGGTGAGCGGGCCGAAGGTCTCGCCGGGCCGGAGGACCGACGACGTGCCGGAGTCCAGCTGAAACGCGCAGCCCAGCGCGAACCCCTCGTCCGGCGACCACGCGGCCTCGAAGGTCAGCGCGCCGATCCCGGACTGGAGCCGGCTGAGCATGACCGACGGGTGCCGCGGCCCCAGCACCGTCGGTGCCGACGGGTTCGTCCGCGGCGGGGTGAACGCCGTCGCGGGCGGGGGAGCGGCCGGCACGGGCGTCCGCGGCGCGGCGGGCCCGGACAGGTCGAGCGACGTCCCGCCATGCTGGACGGCCGGCGGCGGGCCGCCACCGGACAGGTCGAGGGAGGTGCCGCCGGAGCGCGCGGCCGGGGGCGGCGTGGGCCCGGACAGGTCGAGCGACGTGCCGCCGGACTGCGCGGCCGGGGGCGGCGTGGGCCCGGACAGATCCAGCGACGTGCTGCCGGACGGCGGGGGCGGCGGCGCGGTGGGCGCGGACAGGTCGAGCGAGGTGTTCCCGGGTGGCGTGGCGGGCCCGGACAGATCCAGCGACGTGTTCCCGGGCGGCGCGGCCGGCCCGGAGAGGTCCAGCGACGTGCTGCCGGACTGCGGCGGCGCGGCGGGGCCGGACAGGTCCAGCGAGGTGCTGCCGCCGGCCCGGGCGGGCGCCGGGGGAGGCGTGGCCGGGCCGGAGAGGTCCAGGGACGTGCTGCCCGACGGGGCGGGAGCGGCCAGGTCCGAGGACGAGGCGGCGGCCGGCGCGGCGGTCGCGGGGAGGCGGCGGTGGCGGATCCAGGACAGGTCTTCGGTGGCGCCGGTCCGGGCGGGAACGGCGCGGTGCCGGATCCAGGACAGATCGTCCGTGCCGGTCACAACCGGATCCCGTAGTCGGCCGCGAGCGCGGTGACGCCGTTGGCGTAGCCGTCGCCGAGGACCTTGAACTTCCAGCCGCCGCTGTGCCGGTACAGCTCGCCGAGCGCCAGGCCCATCTCCAGGTCCAGCGCGGGGGCGAGGTTCTCCGACCGGATCAGCTCCGCGTTGCCGTCGAGGTTGAGGACCCGGATGACGCAGGTCTTCAACCGGCCGAGGGTGCGGCGGACCGCGGTGCCCTCGTTGACGTACATGACGATGACGATCCGCGTGACCTCGGCCGGCGCGGCCGTCAGGTCGACTTCGATCTGGTCGTGGTCCTCGCCGACGACCTCGCGCAGCTGCTGCACCGACAGGTCCGGCGAGGAGAGCTGGTTGAAGTACACGAAGTGCCGCTCGGAGACGGCGTCGCCGTCCCCCCGGCACAGGATCGCGGCCACCACGATGTTGTCGGTGAGGACGTGCTCGAGGCCCGCGCTGAACTGCACGCCCAGCACCACCCCGCGCAGGTCGGGGATCTCCCGGGTGAGCGTGACGTTCGCCCCCCGCTTCATCTCCTTGATGGTCACGGCAGGTCCAGGTCGGAGCCGGAGAACTTGGTGCGCAGGAAGTTGCCCTGGGTGGTGAGCGCGTCGCGGTCCTGGGCGCGCACGGCGACCAGGATGTTGGACGTGGCCTCCTGCAGCAGGTCGAGCTGCGTGAGCAGCTCGGGCACCGGGGCGGGCCGGTCGCGCATCGACGCCTCCAGGGTCAGGTAGCTGCGAAGGGTGGTCGGCAGGAAGTCCTCGACGGTGTTGCGGACCAGCAGCACCGCGTGGATGTCGAGCGGCCGGGTCGCCGACGTGTCCAGGATCTCCCGGAGCGTGTCGGTGAGCCAGCGCGACCGCACCACGGCCGCCGCCGGCAGCCTGGCCGCCTGCTGGTTGACGAAGTGCTCGGCGTCGGTGATCCGCTTGAGGATCTGGGTGGTGTCGCCGACCGGGTCCCCGGAGGAGTCCGCGGTGGGGGCGGCGGCAGGGGGCGGCGCCTCGTCGTCGTCCCCCCACCAACGTAGCCAGCGCACGGTGGGCTCAGCCGGTCTGCTGGCCGCGCAGCGTGCGCTCGAGATACGGCTTGGCCCGCTCGATCTGCCCCTCCAGGGCGTGGACCGTCTGCGCCATCGAGTCGACCGCCTGCGCGCGGAAGGTGTCGACCGCGTCCATGGTGGCGAAGACGTTGTCGAACGCCGCCTGGAGCTTGTTGATGTCGATGGTGGCCGACGCGGCCTGCTGGTTGATCGCCGCACCCTGCGTCTTGAGCTGCTGGGACGTCGCCTCGATGAGGTTCGAGGTCACCGTGTTGAGCTGGGTGATCTGGTCCAGCACGAGCTTCTGCCGGGCCAGGGCCTGCGACACGATCACCGCGATGCGCAGCGCCGCGATGGTGGTCGTCTGCGCCCGGTCGACGCCCCGGATGAGCTCCAGGTTGTTGCGCCGGACCAGGTCGAGGGCCATGTAGCCCTGCACGTTGACCGCCATCTGGGTCATGATGTCCTGCCGGCGCTGCCGGACCGGGAACAGCGCGTCGGAGCGCAGCGTCGCCGCGGCCTCAGTCTGACCCGAGGACTCCAGGGCCGACACCTTCGCCGCGATCGCCTCGTCGAGGGCCGCGGCGAGCTCGTTGTACTCCGCGAGGCGGCCCATCGTGGTCCACATGTTGACCTTTTCGGTCTCGATGGCCGCGTTGTCCTTGCGAAGGTCGTTCTGACCGGACTCCAGCGCGACGATGATCGCGTTGAGGTGCGACTGGGCCGACTTGTACTTGGCGAAGTACCGGTCGATCTTGTCGCCACCCGGCAGCCACTTCAGGACCTTCTGCACCCCGGTCAGGTCGGCCCGGTTGGGGTCCAGCTCGGTGATCGTGCTGCGCAGGTCGACGAGGGTGTTGGCGACCCTGACCTGGGCGTCGTCGGTGGCGGCGCGGCCGCGGCCCATCGCGGCGGCGGGACGCTCCAGCATGCGGTTGGACATCCCGGCCGCCGCGCGCATGTCCTGCTCGCCCATCGAGGTGATCGAGGCGACCTTCTGCTGGAAGGCGGGCGAGTTGGTGTCGATCGCGGCGAGCTCCTCGACGAAGGCGGCCGCCTTCTGCCGAAGCTCGAGCTGCTTCTCCGTCTGCACGGGCACGGCGCCGGCAGCCTGCTGCGGCTCGACGACCACGACCGGGGCGGGTGGGGTCAGCACGAGCGCGCCCTGTTGCGGGGCGCCACCAAGATCGAGCTCGGACATGGCAGGACCTCTCAGATCAGCCGACGTTGACGCCGAAGTCGCGGGCGATCCCCGCGAGGCCCGAGGCATACCCCTGACCGACGGCCCGGAACTTCCACTCGCCGCCGTGCCGGTACAGCTCGCCGAAGATCATCGCGGTCTCGGAGGAGGCGTCCTCGGTCAGGTCGTAGCGGGTCAGCTCGGCGCCGCCGTCCTGGTTGACCACCCGGATGAAGGCGTTGCGGACCTGGCCGAACGACTGGCCGCGCTGCGGGGCCTCGTAGATGGAGACCGGGAACACGATCTTGTGGCACTGGGCGGGCACCGCCGCGAGGTCCACGAGGATCTTCTCGTCGTCGCCGTCGCCACCGCCGGTGAGGTTGTCGCCGGTGTGCTCGACCGAACCCTCGGGGCTCTTCAGGTTGTTGAAGAAGACGAAGTGCTGGTCGGACAGGATCTTGCCGTTCTCACCGAGCATCAGGGCGCTGGCATCCAGGTCGAACTCGGCGCCGGTGGTGGCCCGCTCGTCCCAGCCGAGGCCGATCATCACCGCGCGGAGATTCGGCGCCTGCTTGGTGAGCGAGACATTGCCGCCCTTGGTGAGGGTGACGGACATGGAACTCTCCTCGCGCTCTCGTTATGGTCGTCAACCATGTCCGATCGGCCTGTCGGATATATTCATCCGGCTGATCGACGACACCGGAGCCGCCTTCAAAGCTAACGCGCTTCCGGCTACTGTCGAACATTGATCGAACAAGCCGGAGCCTACCCCAACCCTTCAAGCGGACGCGCCCGTAGGAACGGTGAACGCCGGCCCTTGCTGGCGGGCGGACGATACTGTCGGGCGGGCAACATCATGATCAGCCCTCGGCGCCGCCTGACGCCGGGGGAACCGCAGGCAAACCTGTAGTCAACACTGAATGACTGGGAGATCGGTATGGGCATCAGCCTGACCAAAGGTGGCAACGTCTCACTGACCAAGCAGGCGGGTCCCGCCGGTCTGACGGCGGTGACCGTCGGCCTCGGTTGGGATGTCCGCACGACGACCGGCACCGAGTTCGACCTCGACGCCTCCGCGATCGCCACCAACGCCGAGGGCCGGGTCTACTCCGACAAGCACTTCGTCTTCTATGGCAACCTCGCCACCCCGGACGGCCACATCCAGCACACCGGTGACAGCCTGACCGGTGAGGGCAGCGGCGACGACGAGCAGATCAAGGTCAACCTGGCCGGCCTGCCCGCCGATGTCGACAAGATCGTCTTCCCGGTGTCCATCTACGACGCCGACACCCGCTCGCAGTCCTTCGGCCAGGTCCGCAACGCCTTCATCCGCGTGTTCAACAGCGCCGACGGCGTCGAGCTCGCGCGGTACGATCTCAGCGAGGACGCTTCCACCGAGACCGCCATGGTGTTCGGCGAATTGTACCGCAATGGCGCCGAATGGAAGTTCCGCGCCGTCGGTCAGGGATACGCATCCGGCCTGCGGGGCATCGCCGGGGACTTCGGCGTCAACGTCGGATAGTAAGGTCGGCGCACCGCAACTTCCCTGATGAGCCCGAAACGGTGTGACAGATGTTCCTGAAGACATTCGGCTGGTCGCTGGCGGTCACCGTGGCGACACTCATTGCCGCCTTCTTTCTCGGTGGGCCTTCCGCGTTCCTGATCGTCGCGATCCTGTGCGTGCTGGAGATCTCGGTGTCGTTCGACAACGCCGTGGTCAACGCGACCGTCCTCGGGCGGATGAACGCCTGGTGGCAACGGCTGTTCCTCACCGTGGGTGTGCTCATCGCCGTCTTCGGCATGCGCCTGGTCTTCCCGCTGCTGCTGGTCGGCATCACCGCCCAGCTCAACCCGGTCGACGTCGTCCGGCTCGCCCTCGAGGGCGGGTCGGTCGACGAGCCCGGCACCTATGCCGCGCTGCTGCACGAGGCGCACCCGAGCATCGCCGCCTTCGGCGGCATGTTCCTGCTCGTGCTCTTCCTCGACTTCATCTTCGAGACCCGCGAGCACACCTGGCTGACCTGGCTGGAGAAGCCGCTCGCGAAGATCGGCAAGCTCGACCAGCTGTCCGTGGTCATCTCCCTGGCCGTCCTCGTCATCGTGGCGGAGACCCTCGCCAAGGACGTCGGCACGGTCATGGTCTCCGGCGTGCTCGGTATCGCCGTGTACATCCTGGTCAACAGCCTCGGTGAGCTCTTCGAGAACGCGGGCGGCCTCGGCGACGACGAGGAAGAGGACGAGGACGAGAAGGCCGCCGCGGGCATCCACGGCGACGCCGGCGACATCGACAAGGGCAAGTCCGGCGGCCCCAACGCCGTCGTGCAGGTGGCCGGCAAGGCCGCGTTCTTCCTGTTCCTCTACCTCGAGGTGCTCGACGCGTCGTTCTCCTTCGACGGTGTCATCGGCGCCTTCGCCATCAGCCAGAACATCTTCGTCATCGCCGCCGGCCTCGGCGTCGGTGCGATGTACATCCGGTCGCTGACGGTCTACCTGGTCCGCAAGGGCACCCTGAGCGAGTACGTGTTCCTCGAGCACGGCGCCCACTGGGCGATCGGCGCCCTCGCCGCGATCCTGCTGGTCGGGATCAAGTTCGAGGTGCCCGAGGTCGTCACCGGCCTGATCGGTGTCGGCTTCATCCTCGCCGCGTTCCTGTCCTCGGTGGTCCTCAACCGGCGCAACGGCGCCGCCGAGGCGGCCGAGGAGCGGGCCGAGAGCCTCGCCAGCCGTTCGTAACCTCCCGCAACTCAAACCCGCGTACCCCGTCCGGGAAGGCAGGCAACGCCGTGACGAATCCGAACAACCCGGTCTCGCTGTCCAAGGTCACGCTGACCAAGGCGGCGCCGGCCGTCTCGCTTGCCAAGCAGGGCGGGGCCGCGGGCATCCTCCGGGTCAACCTCAACTGGGCGCAACCCGCCGCCAAGGGCGGGCTGTTCAGCCGCAAGCCGAAGGGCGTCGACCTCGACCTCGGCTGCCTCTACGAGTACAGCGACGGCTCCAAGGGCGTGGTCCAGGCCCTCGGCGACTCGCTGCGTGACGTGCACACCCTGGGCCGCGACCCGATCTGCCGCCTCGACGGCGACGACCGGAGCGGCACCAGCACCGGCGGGGAGAATCTCTTCGTCGACCTGCGGTATGCGGCGAACATCCGCCGCATCCTGGTGTTCGCGTTCATCTACGAGGGCACCCCCAACTGGGCCGCGGCCCAGGCCGTGGTGACCTTGTTCCCGGTCGCCGGCCCCCAGCTGGAGATCCACCTCGACGAGCCGGACCCGGCCGCCATGATGTGCGCGATCGCCATGATCGAGGGCAACGGCAACGACGTGTCGGTGCGCCGTGAGGTCCGCTACATCCGCGGCGGCCAGCGCCTGCTCGACGAGACCTACGGCTGGGGCATGCGCTGGGCGGCCGGACGGAAATGACAGCTTCGCCGACAGCAATCGGGAAGGCATACGTATGGGTGTGAGTCTGAGCAAGGGCCAGTCCGTCTCCCTCGTGAAGGGTGGCGGCGGCACGCTCACCAAGGTCCGCATGGGCCTGGGCTGGGACGCGATGAAGAAGAAGGGCCTGTTCGGCGGGTTGAAGACCCAGTCGATCGACCTGGACGCGTCCTGCCTGCTGTTCGACAGCGCCAACCAGCTCGTCGACCAGGTGTGGTTCCGCCAGCTGCGCAGCAACGACGGCGCCGTCCAGCACACCGGCGACAACGTCACCGGCGCGGGCGAGGGCGACGACGAGAGCATCATCGTCGACCTGGTCGCGCTGTCGCTGAACGTCCGCACGCTGGTGTTCGTGGTCAACTCGTTCACCGGGCAGAGCTTCGCCCAGATCGAGAACGCGTACTGCCGGCTGGTCGACGAGACGAACGGCGCCGAGCTGGCCCGCTTCGACCTCAGCGGCTCGGGCCCGCACACGGCGCAGGTCATGGCCAAGGTCACCCGCGACCAGCAGGGCTGGACGATGACCGCGCTCGGCACCCAGGCCTCGGGGCGCACGTTCCGCGACCTGCTTCCCGCGGTCGCCGGCCACCTCTGATCGAAACCGTCACGACGCCCGTTCCGCGAGACCGCGGGGCGGGCGTCGCGCGTTTCCGGATACCCCGCCGGAGGCCGGAAACCACCCCGCCGGAGTCCGGAAATGACGCCGCCCGTGCACGGCGGAATCCGTACACGGGCGGCGGCGGAAATGCGACAGGGAAAGCGATTCAGCCCCGCACCGGGGACGGCCCGGAAACCGTGACCGGCTCGGAATCCGGGGCCGGCTCGGAATCCGGGGCCGGCTCGGAAAGGCGGCGGGCGGCGATCACGTGCACCGCGAACAACAGGTAGCCGACGAGCAGCGGGGCCGTCACGGGAATCATCGCGCCGATCACGGCGGCGATGGATGACACCCCGGCCACCATCGCCGCCGTGAGCGGTTGCCGCCACACGGTGCCAGCCGCCCAGCGCAGTGCACCGGACCACGAATCGTGGTGGGCCAGATGCACGACGCCGAGAGCGCCGGCGGCGAGCAGTGCGGCGGCGACGGCGCCGGTCGCCACGAGCACGGGCAACCCGCCCGGGACCCGGCCTGAGGCGACGGCGCCGAGATTGAACAGCAGGAGCCACGCGAGGGTGGCGGCCGCGACCGTGCAGACGGCGCCGGGCAGCAGCGAGCGCACGAACACCCGCCACAGCCGGGACGGCCGCACGGCGGAGCCCTCGATGACGTCGCGGACGGCGACCGAGCCCGCGTGCACGGCCGCGCCGGCGGTGAGCACCGGGAGGCTGCACACCGTGACGGCGATGCCGACCAGGGCGAGGTCGGCCGCCACCGTGACCGTCTCCGTGAACCCGCGACGCGCCACCGCGCTCACCCCTTCAGGCCGGAGGTGTTGATGCCCTCGACGAGCATCTTCTGGAAGGCGAGGAAGAACAGGAAGACCGGCAGCAGCGACAGGACCGACATCGCGAACATCGGCCCGATCTCCGACTGGCCCTGCGAGTCGATGAAGAGCCGCAGCGCGACCGGCACCGTGTACTTCGGCAGGTCCGACACGTACACCAGCTGCCGGAAGAAGTCGTTCCAGGTCCAGATGAACGAGAAGATCGCCGTGGTCACGAGGGCCGGGCGGCTCAGCGGCAGGATCACGTTGCGGAACACCCCGAACGTGGTGCAGCCGTCGATCTTCGCGGCCTCGTCGAGCTCGCGGGGGATGCCGCGCATGAACTGGACCATCAGGAAGACGAAGAACGCCTCGGTGGCCAGGAAGTGCGGCAGGATCAGCGGCAGGTACGGGAACTCGCCGCCGACCAGGTCGAGCTGCCGGAACACGATGAACTGCGGGACGATCAGCACGTGGCCCGGCAGCAGCAGCGTGCCGACCATGACCGCGAACCAGGTGGCCCGCCCGCGGAAGCGCAGCCGGGCGAAGGCGAAGGCGGCGAGCAGGCAGGACAGCGCGTTGCCGACCACGACCAGCAGCGACACGATCGTGCTGTTGAGGAAGAACCGGCCGAAGCTGGTGTCGAGGTGCGACCAGCCCTTCGGGTAGTTGCCGGGGGTGAACGACTCCGGGATGACCCCGGCGTTGCTCAGCATCTCCGGCTGGCTCTTGAGCGAGCTGCCGAGCACCCAGAACAGCGGGTAGAGGATGACCCCGAGCAGCGCGAGGATCACCACCGTGCGCAGGATCGACTTCATCGCTCATCCCCGTAGTGCACCCAGAACCGGCCCGTGCTGAACAGCACGACGGTGAGCAGGCCGACGGCGAGCAGGAACACCCACGCGAGCGCGGAGGCGTAGCCCATCTCGTAGTCGGTGAAGCCCTTGATGTACAGGTAGAGCGTGTACATCAGGGTCGAGTCGACGGGCCCACCGGTGCCGCCGCTGATGACGAACGCCGACGTGAAGCCCTGGAAGCCGTGGATCGTCTCCAGCACGAGGTTGAAGAAGATGACCGGCGACAGGATCGGCAGCGTGATCGACCGGAACTTGCGGAACGCGCCCGCGCCGTCGACCGACGCCGCCTCGTACAGCTCCACCGGGACCTGCTTCAGGCCGGCCAGGAAGATGACCATCGGCGCGCCGAACTGCCAGATCGCCAGCAGGATCAGCGTGCCGAGCGCGTAGTCGGGGTCGTTGACCCAGCCGGGCCCGGCGATGCCGAACACCGACAGCAGCTCGTTGAACGAGCCGTCCCGGCTGAACATCGACACCCAGACGATCGCGAGGGCGACGCTGCCGCCGAGCAGCGACGGCAGGTAGAACAGGCTGCGGTACAGCCCGACGCCGCGGACGGCCTTGTTGAGCAGCAGCGCGACGCCGAGCGCGGCGCCGAGCTTCAGCGGCGTCGCGATGACCGCGAACAGCACCGTGACCTGCACGGCGTGCCAGAACGTCGGATCCTCGGTAAACATCCGCTGGTAGTTGTCGAACCCGACCCAGTTGAGCTCGGACCAGTCCGACAGGATGTCGTAGTCGGTGAAGCTCAGCACCAGCGACATCAGCATCGGGATGGCCGTGATGGTGGCCAGCCCGACGAGCCACGGTGTCAGGAAGAGATAGCCGGCGAGCCCTTCACGACGGGGGCCCCGCGGTTCGATGCGGGGCCCCTTCGCCGCTCGGTGCAAAGGTGCCGGCGCGGTGGTCAGCGCCACTGGAAGAGCCTCACTTCGAGATTGCGGACTTCGCGGCCGTGATGAAGGCCTCGGCGGCCTGCGCGGGGGTGGCCTTGCCGGCCTGCACCGACTCGGCGGCCTTGATCAGCTCGGAGCGCAGCGTGCTGTGCCCCTTCAGCGGGACCTGCGGCGAGGGCCCGAACGTCTTGCCGAGCGTGTTCTCCACCTCGATGGAGGTCTTCATCGACGCGTCGGTGACGGTGCCCAGCACCGAGGCGCGGATGTCGAGGTTCGGCGGCAGGCCGCGGTCGGTGCCGAGGACCTTGCCGACCTCCGGGTCGTTGGCGAGGAAGTTGATGACGTCGACCGCCACGTCCTTCTTGTCACTGCCCCGGTAGACGGAGAAGTAGAGCGCCGCGCGGGCCCACTGCGCCTTGGGGTCGCCGGGGTACGCCACGACGCCGAGCTCGTCCTTGGTGTTCTTCTGCAGCTCGGGCAGCTGGTTCACCCACACCCACGAGGTAAGCGCTTTCCCGGTCACGACGAGTTGCTTGGTGATGTCTGTGGCGTTGCCCTCGCGGATCACGTCGGCGGTCGGGGTGGCCTTGCGGTCCCGGGCGCCCTTCCATAGGTCGAACCAGGCGGTCACGTCCTGCGCCGTGAAGCCGAGCTCCTTGTCCTTGTACAGGTCCTTGTTCTGCTGGCGCAGCCAGATCCAGAACGCCTTGTAGTCCGCGCTCGGGTCCTGCGTGCCGGGGACCTTCGTGGCCGTGGTCGCCGCCGCGGCCCAGTCGACGAACGCCTCCCACGTCATGCCGGTGGTCGGCAGCGGCTGGCCGGCCGCGGCGAGCTTGGTCTTGTTGAACACCAGGCCCTGCGTGTTCTCGCCGAACGCGACGCCGGCGAGCTTGCCGTCCACGACGCCGTACTTCCACAGGCTCTCGGGGAACTTCGACGTGTCGAGCTTGTTCGACTTCTGGTACGACGTCAGGTCGAGCGTGACGTTGCGCGACGCGTACTCGGTGAGGAAGTTGTCGTCGATCTGGAAGATGTCTGGTGCGTCGTTGCCCGCGGTGAGGGTGGCGAGCTTGTCGAAGTACCCCTGGTTGGCCTGCCACGTCTTCTTGAACGTGACGTTGGGGTGCTTCTTGGTGTAGAGCGCGAGCGCCTCTTCGGTGAGCTTGGCACGGGCGTCGCCGCCCCACCAGAAGATGCTCAGCTCGACGGGCTTGGTCGAGTCGACCGCTGGTGCCTCGCCGCCGTCGTCGCCGCAGGCGGCGAGCGGAGCGAGCAACACTGCTGCGACGGCGGTTGCCAGAAGTCTACGGCGGGGTGTTCCGGACATGGCGTGTCACTCCCTGACGGTGGAAGTCTCGGGATCAATGTGGGTTGGGCCCGGTCGAGTCGCGCACGATGAGCTCCGTCTGGAGCGTCACCAGCGCGTTCGTGCGGCGTTCGTCGTCGTGCTGCAGGAGCATGTCGACGGCCGCCCGCCCGGCGGCCGCGGTCGGGGTGGAGACCGTGGTCAGCTTGGGGCGGATCAGACGGCTGAGCGAGATGTCGTCGATGCCGACGACGCTGAGCTCACCCGGGACGCTGACGCCCCGGTCGTGGAGGGCTTCGAGCAGTCCGATCGCCATGAGGTCGTTGTAGGCCAGCACGGCGGTCGCTCCGGTGGCCAGCACGGCGTCGCACGCGGCGGCGCCGGCGGCCTCGGTCGGTTGGTGCGGTCCGAGCACGTTCAGGTTGGCCCCGGCGGCCTTCGCCGCGGCCGTCGCGGAGCGCCGGATCTCCCGGTTGGTCCATGAGCCACGCGGCCCGCCGAGCAGGGCGAGGTCGGTGTGGCCGAGACCGACGAGGTGCTCGATCGCGGCCTTCGCGCCGTTCGACACGTCCATCACCACCGCGGGGAGCCCCTCGACGGCCCGGTTCACCACGACCAGCGGCACCTCGCGGCGCAGCTTCTCGATCAGGTCGTTGCTCATGCGCGGGCTGCACAGCAGCACGCCGTCGACCTGCTTGGCGAGGGCCTGGACGAGCTGCTCCTCCATGACCGGGTCCTCGTTGGTGTCGGCGACGAAGAGGTGGTAGTCCCGCTGCCGGGCCTGCGACTCCGCCGCCTTGATCAGTGGTGGGAAGAACGGGTTGGCGATGTCGGCGACGATCAGGCCGATGTTGTGCGTCCGCCCGGTGATGAGCGCGCGGGCCGCACGGTTGGGCCGGTAGCCGAGGCTCTCCGCGGTGGAAAGCACCCTGCTCCGGGTGTCGGGGTTGACCAGATGCGGTGCTGAGAACGTGCGCGACACGGTGGAGACATGGACGCCGGAGGCGCGGGCTACATCTCGAATAGTGGCGGGCACGGAGCAATTAATGCAAACGGTTGCTGCCGTGTCAACGCCTGTGAATGCAGAAATCCAGGGGTATTGACCCGAAGTGTGGCGGTGGAGCACAGTGTCGCTGCAACCCTTTGCAGTCACCTGCAGCAGTTCCAGGGAGCGACAACCGATGCACACCCGCTACGCGATCGTCGGCACCGGATCGCGCGCTGAGATGTTCACGCGCGCACTCACCGGGCCGCATCGCGACACCTGCGCGCTCGTCGCGCTCGCCGATCCGGAGCCGCACCGCCTCGCCGTGCACAACGCGCGGCTGCCGGCGCCGGTCCCCACCTACCCAGCCACCGAGTTCCGCCGCATGCTGCACGAGGAGAAGGTCGACGTCGCGATCGTCACCACCGTGGACCGGGTCCACGACGAGTACATCGTGGCCGCTCTGGAGTCCGGCTGCGACGTGCTCACCGAGAAGCCGATGACGGTCGACGCGCAGCGCTGCGCCAGAATCCTCGACGCGGTGCGGCGAACGGGCCGCCGCGTCCGGGTGACCTTCAACTACCGGTACAACCCACTCCATGAAACTTTCAAGCGACTGATCGCGTCGGGCGAGATCGGCGAGGTCGGATCCGTGCACTTCGAGTGGCTGCTCGACGTGCGGCACGGCGCCGACTACTTCCGCCGCTGGCACCGCGACAAGGCCAACTCCGGCGGCCTGCTCGTGCACAAGTCCGGGCACCACTTCGACCTGGTCAACTGGTGGCTCGACGACGAGCCCGCCGAGGTCTACGCGCAGGGCCGGCTGTTCTTCTACGGCGAGGCCGGCGCCGGCGCCGCGGCGCCGCGGGACCGGTTCGCGCTCGGCAGCGACCCGCACCGCGACGAGCTCTACACCGGCACCAGCGACGGATACCAGCGCGACCAGGACGTCTTCGCGCCCGGCGTCACCATCGAGGACGACCTCGCCGTCCTCGTCCGCTACGCGCGCGGCGCCACGATGACCTATCACCTGACCGCCTACGCCCCCTGGGAGGGCTACCGGGTGATGTTCAACGGCAGCAAGGGCCGCCTCGAGCTGGAGGTGGTCGAGAGCGACCACGTCGCGGCCGGGGCCACCGGGCTCATCAAGGGCGACGAGCCGGGCCGGGCCACGCTGCGCGTCCATCCACATTGGAGCGAGCCGCGCGAGATCCCGATCCCTTACGAGCGGGAGGGCCACGGCGGCGGCGACGCCCGAATGCTCGCCGACCTGCTCGGTGAGGGCCCACCGAGCGGCGTCGCCGCCGCCGAGGCCGAGGACGGCGCCCGCGCGCTGCGCATCGGCCTGGCCGCCAACGAGTCCATCGCCCTCGGACTGCCCGTCAGGATTCGCAATGACTAAGACGCTGCTGCACGACGACCAGCTGCTGCCCGCCGAGCCCGGCCTCCGGTCGATCGCGCGGGAGCTGTACCGGCACGCGAAGGACCTCCCGCTCATCAGCCCGCACGGCCACGTCGACCCGGCGATCATCGCCGACGACCGGCCGTTCCCCGACCCGGCCAGGCTCATCGTCGTGCCCGACCACTACGTGACCCGGATGCTCGCCAGTCAGGGCATCGCCCCGCACGAGCTCGGCGTGCCGACCGTCGACGGCAGCCCCACCCAGACCGACGGGCGCACCATCTGGCGGCTCCTCGCCGCCAACTGGCACCTGTTCCGCGGCACCCCGTCGCGGCTGTGGACCGAACGGGTCCTCTGCGACGTCTTCGGCGTCACCGTGCCGCTGCGCGTCGACACCGCCGACCTCGTCTACGACCTGCTGTCCGAGCGCCTCGCCGACCCCGCGTTCCGGCCGCGGGCGCTGTTCGAGCGGTTCAACCTCGAGGTCCTCGCCACCACCGAGTCGCCGCTGTCGGACCTCAACGCGCACGCCAAGCTCGAGGCCGACGGCTGGGGCGGGCCGGGCGGGCGGGTCATCACCACGTTCCGCCCCGACGACGTCGTCGACTTCGACTGGCCCGGCTGGGCCGGCCGGATCGAGCAGCTCGGCGTGACCACGTTCCCGCAGTTCCTGGAGCGGCTGCGGGAGCGGCGGCAGGCGTTCATCGCGGCCGGCGCCACCTCCAGCGACCACGGCCACCCGACCGCGGCGACCCTGGCGCTGCCGGCCGCGCACGCCGCCGCGCTGTTCAACAAAGCCCTCACCGGCAAGTCCGACAGCCGCGACGCCGAGCGCTTCCGCGCGCACATGCTCGTCGAGTTCGCGCGGATGTCCGTCGAGGACGGCCTCGTCATGCAGCTGCACCCGGGCGCGTTCCGCAACCACAACACCGCGCTCTTCGCCCGGCACGGCCGCGACGTCGGCGGCGACATCCCCTCGCCGACGGAGTACGTGCGCTCGCTGAAGCCGCTGCTCGACGCGTTCGGCACCGACCCGCGCTTCCGTGTCGTGCTGTACACGCTCGACGAGACGGTGTTCACCCGGGAGCTGGCACCGCTCGCCGGCGGCTACCCCGCGGTGTTCCTCGGCGCGCCCTGGTGGTTCCTGGACAGCCCCGAGGGGCTGCGCCGCTTCCGGGAGACGGTCACCGAGACGGCCGGCTTCGCCAACACCGCCGGGTTCGTCGACGACACCCGCGCGTTCTGCTCCATCCCCGTCCGGCACGACGTCGCCCGGCGCGTCGACGCCGGGTTCCTCGCCCGGCTCGTCGCCGAGCACCGCCTGCCCCTGGACGAGGCCGCCGAGACGATCGCGGACCTCGCCTACCACCTGCCGAAGCGCGTCTACGCGCGCACCGTCGGCGCCCGTGTCGCTGAAGGAGCACAATGATCACCGGGTTGACCGTCCACGACGTCAGGTTCCCCACCGCCGCGGCGGGTGACGGGTCCGACGCGATCAACCGGGGCGACTACTCCGCCACCTACGTCGAGCTCACCACCGCCGAAGGCGTCACCGGCACCGGTCTCACGTTCACCAACGGCCGCGGCAACGAGATCACCTGCGCCGCCGTCGAGGCCCTCAAGCACCACGTCGTCGGCCACACCGTCGAGGAGCTGTGCACCGCCGAGGGGTCCCGCACCCTCACCGCCGACGTGCAGCTGCGCTGGCTCGGCCCGGAGAAGGGCGTCATCGCCCTCGCCGCCGGCGCCGTCCTCAACGCCGTGTGGGACCTGCGGGCCCGCCTCGCCGGCAAGCCCATGTGGCAGCTGCTGGCCGAGCTGCCGACCGCGGACCTCCTCGCCGCCGTGGACTTCCAGCACATCACCGACGCCCTCACCCGCGACGAGGCCGCCGCCATCCTCGACAAGGGGCTGCCGGAGTACGAGGAGCGCCTCGCCCACGCGCGCGCCGCCGGCCTGCCCTCCTACACGACGTCGGTCGGCTGGCTCGGCTACCCGGACGACAAGGTCCGCGCGCTGACCCGGCAGGCCGTCGCCGACGGCTGGACCGCGGTCAAGATGAAGGTCGGCGGCGCCATCGACGACGACGTGCGCCGCGCCCGGATCATCCGGTCCGAGATCGGCCCCGACGCGCTGCTCATGCTCGACGCCAACCAGGTGTGGGACGTCGACGAGGCGATCGCCAATCTCGGCCGGCTCGCCGAGGTCGACCCGTACTGGATGGAGGAGCCGACCCACGCCGACGACGTCCTCGGCCACGCCCGCATCCAGCGGGCCCTCGACGGGATCACCGGCGGCCGGTGCCGCGTCGCGACCGGCGAGGTCGCCGCCAACCGGGTCATCTTCAAGCAGCTGCTGCAGGCCGACGCGATCCGCGTCATGCAGATCGACGCGTGCCGGGTCGCCGGCGTCGGCGAGGTCCTCGCCGAGCTGCTCATGGCGGCGAAGTTCGGCGTGCCGGTCTGCCCGCACGCCGGCGGCGTCGGACTGTGCGAATACGTGCAGCACCTCGCGTTCTTCGACTACCTGCGGATCACCGGCAGCATGGAGGGCCGGATGGTGGAGTACGTCGACCACCTGCACGAGCACTTCACCGACCCGGTCACCGTCGTCGACGGCCGCTACCGGCTGCCGGTCAACCCCGGGTACAGCGTCGAGCTGCGCCCCGAGTCGATCGCCGAGTTCTCCTTCCCGGACGGGCCGGCATGGCGCGCCTGAGCCTCGCGACGCCCCTGAAGGTCGAGCCGCTCGTGCGGCCCGGCGACGTGGGCGCCGGCATCCTCCACTTCGGGCTCGGCGCGTTCCACCGGGCGCACCAGGCCGTGTACATCGAGGACGCGATCGCCAAGGGCGGCGGCGACTGGGGGATCGTCGGCGTCGCGCCCAGCTCCCGGAACGTCCTGGAGGCGCTGCGCGCGCAGGACATGCTGTACAGCGTGCTCACCGTCGACGGGCCGGACGCGAGCGCCCGGGTCGTCGGCGCGTTCGACAGCGTGCTGCACGCCGGGTCCGAGCCGGGTGCCGTCCTCGGCCGCATCGCCGACCCGGCGATCAAGGTCGTCACGTTCACCGTCACCGAGAAGGCCTACGCGCCCGGCTCCGCCGTGCTCGACCTGCTGGTGCGGGGGCTGCGGCTGCGGGAGACCCCGCTCGCGCTCGTCAGCTGCGACAACCTCAACGGCAACGGCGAGCTGCTGCGCGGCCTCGTCGGCGACGCACTGCAGGACCCGGACGTCATGGAGCTGCTGAGCTTCCCGGGCACGATGGTCGACCGGATCGTCCCCGCCAGTACACCGGAGACCCTGGCGACGGTGGAGTCCCTCATCGGCGCCAGGGACGAGGCCGCCATCGCCGCCGAGCCGTTCCGGGAGTGGGTCGTGCAGGACGACTTCCCGGGCGGGCGGCCCGCGCTGGAGCTCGCCGGCGTCACCCTCACCACCGACACCGCACCCTACGAGCTGCGCAAGCTCCGGGCGCTCAACAGCGTGCACTCCGCCCTGGCATACCTGGGCGTCCTCGCCGGCGCGCAGACCATCGACGCCGCCCTCGCGCTGCCCGGCTACCGCGCGGCGATGGAGGCGTTCATCGAGTCCGACATCGCGCCGACGCTGTCGCTGCCCGTTCACGAGTACGGGCAGCAGGTCCTCGCCCGCTTCGCCAACAGCGCGCTGCGCTACCGCACGCTGCAGGTCGCCGGGGACGGCAGCCAGAAGCTCCCGCAGCGCCTGCTCGGCACCGTCGCCGACCGGCGCGCCGCGGGGGAGGTGCCGGTGTATGCCGCGCTCGTCCTCGCCGCCTGGATCCGGTTCGTCGGCGGCCGCGCCGACGACGGCACCGAGCTGCCCCTCAACGACCCCCTGGCCGACCGGCTGCGGGGCGCGTCCACGGAACAGCGGCTCACCATGCTGTCCCCGGGGCTCGCCGACGACGCCCCGCTGCGCGCCGAGATCGAGCGGTGGCTGCGCGACCTGGAGCGGCACGGCGCCGCGGCCACCCTGGCGGCCCTGTGAGCGCCACCCCGACGATCGCGCTCATCGGGGCGTCCGGCCACGGGCGGCGGCACCGGCAGAACATCGCCGCGCTCGGCGACCGGGTCCGTCTCGTCGCCCTCGGCGAGGTCCAGCCGATGTTCGGCGAGGAGCTTCCCGTGTACGACGACCACCGGCTGCTCCTCGCCGAGCACAAGCCGGACTACGTCGTCATCTGCACCCCGCCGCACACCCACCTGGGGATCGCGCTGGACGCCGTGCACGCCGGCGCGGACCTGCTGCTGGAGAAGCCGCCGGTGCTCGACGTCGCCGCGCACGAGCGGCTGTCCGCGGCGCTCGCCGCGACCGGGCGGCGCTGCCAGGTCGGGTTCCAGGCGCTCGGCTCGCCGACCCTGCCCGCGCTCGCGGCGCTGGACCTCGGCGAGCTGACGCACATCGCGGTCGCCGGCGCGTGGTGGCGGCCGCTGTCGTACTGGGCGCGTTCACCGTGGTCCGGCCGGCGCGCCGTCGACGGGGCCCTCGTGAACCCGTTCGCGCACGCGCTCATGCAGGCCCTCGCCATCGGCGGCGTCCGTCCACCGTGGACCCTGGAGCTGGAACGCTTCCGCAGCAGGGACATCGAGGTCGAGGACACCGCCGCGCTGCGGCTCACCCCCGCGGAAGGGCCCGTCGTCACGGTCGCGGTCACCCTCGCCTCGACCGAGTTCATCGCCGGCGACATCACCGTCACCGGCACCCGGGGCACCGCCCACGTGGTGTACCCGGAGGACCGCCTCGACGGCGCCGTCCTGCCCGGCAGGGTGTCGCTGCTGGAGAACCTGCTCTCCGGCGACCCCTTGCTGGCGCCGCTGGCGCGGACCCTGCCCTTCACGACCCTCGCCGAACAGATCATGGCCGCACCCGACCCCGTGCCGCTCACCGGCGTGGCCCACGACGACGGCGTCGCCCTGCCCGGCATCGCCGACCTCGTGCGCGCCGCCGCCGCGCGGCACGCACTGCTCACCGAAGTAGGAGACCTGCCATGCGCAAGCTGACCGTCGCCGACCTGCCCGACGGCGGGACCCCCGCCACCCTCGCCGCGATCGGCGCCGGCTGGGGTCCTGTCATCCGCGGCGGCATCAGCCGCTACGACGACGCCGGCCACCGCACCCACGCCGAGTCCGACCGGCACACCCACGACGTCCCCGAGATCTTCACCATCGTGCAGGGCAGCGGCCACGTCGAGATCGACGGCGCGCGGGCGGACACGTTCCGCGCCGGTGACCTGCTCATCATCCCGCCCGGCGAGGACCACCACCTCGTCAGCGACGGCGACGTCCCCCTGGTTTTCACGTGGATGCACCTCGGGAAGCTTGACCAGGCATAGGTGCCGGTCTACGTTGCTACTAGGAATGCGCTTTCCTGAGCCGTTCCGTACAGCGCGCATCGGCTGACCCGCCCAGTCCGCCCACAGAGCCGTACACCCCATGCACGCGGCGCCCCCACCGATCTCCTTTCCGGAGGCATCGCATGGAACCACCCCGCAAGCACCGGCGCCGCCGGTGGCCGATCCTGGCCGCCGGTGTCGCCGCCTTCACCGCCGTCGCCGCGATCAGCACCCAGGTCGCGTTCGCCGCGACGCTGTTCAGCGACACGTTCGCCGACGGTAACACCAACGACTGGTCGAAGTCCGGCGGCACCTGGTCCGTCGTCGACGGCGCGATGCAGCAGAGCAGCGCGGGCAGCGAGAACGCCCGCAACTTCGCCGGCAGCACCTCGTGGACCAACTACACGGTCACCGCCCGGGTGAAGCCGCAATCCCTGGCGTCGAACGGGTTCGTCGGGCTGCTCGCCCGCGCGAAGAGCTCGACGACCTTCTACCGGCTGGCGCTGCTGCCCGGCGACTCGGTGCAGCTGCAGGCCGTCAACAGCGGCTCGGTCACGGTCCTCGGCTCGGCCAGCCGCACGGTCAGCACCGGCAGCTGGTACACCCTCGGCATCACCGTTTCGGGCAGCAGCATCACCGGCAAGGTCGACGGCGCCACCATCGCCACCGGCACCAGCTCGGTGGCGGCGACCGGCCGGATCGGTGTGCAGACCGGCTACGCGTCGGCGTCCTTCGACGACGTGACGGTGACCGACGCCGCCGGTCCTGGAACCAGCAACAGCCCCACCACGCCCGTTCCGACGGTCTCCGACACCCCGCCGACGTCGTCGTCCCCGCCGCCGCCCAGCAGCGGCTGGCCGACGAAGACCGGCGACGCGAGTGTCAGCGGCACGATCAAGGTGTCGGGCACGCTCGACGGCGGGATGAAGCGCTACTGCTGCATCGGCGACGGTGGGCAGAGCGAGAGTCAGGACCCGATGTTCGAGCTGGCCAACGGCGCGACCATCAAGAACGTCATCATCGGCGCGCCGGCCGGTGACGGCATCCA
>NZ_JBFAJA010000110.1:0-41000 GCF_040654975.1 Dactylosporangium sp. NPDC050588
CTTAGAGTGACCACCCTCTATACCGGAGCTCCGCTGCTTCACGTCTCAGACACGCCCTTGACGAACCACCGAACCACCTAACTGAACGGCGTTGGGGCTAGACCGCCCGCCGTCCCTCGAACGCGCGGCCGAGCGTGATCTCGTCCGCGTACTCGAGGTCGCCGCCGACCGGCAGGCCGCTGGCGAGCCGGGTCACGGTGAGACCCATCGGCTTCACCAGCAGCGCCAGGTACGTCGCGGTGGCCTCACCCTCGGTGTTGGGGTCGGTCGCCAGGATCAGCTCCTTGCAGGTGCCGTCCGCCAGCCGCATCATCAGCTCGCGGACCTTCAGGTTGTCCGGCCCCACGCCCTCGAGCGGGTTGATCGCCCCGCCGAGCACGTGATACCTGCCCCTGAACTCGCCGGTGCGCTCGATCGCCACGACATCTTTCGGCTCTTCCACGACGCAGAACACCTCGTCGCTGCGGCGCGGGTCGCGGCAGATCCGGCACAGGTCCGACTCCGCGACGTTGAAGCAGCGGGTGCAGAAGCGCACGAGCTCCTTCACCCGCGTCAGCGCCTGGGCGAGCCGCTTCACGTCCGACGGGTCGGACGACAGCACGTGAAACGCGATCCGCTGCGCGCTCTTCGGACCGACGCCGGGCAGCCTGCCCAGCTCGTCGATCAGGTCCTGGATGGCACCTTCGTACATCTGCGGCGGTTAGAATCCGGGCAGCCCGAGGCCGCCACCCAACCCGCCGAGGCCCGCGGTCAGCGGTCCCATTTTCTGCTCCGTCAGATCCTTCGCGGCCTGCGCGGCGTTGTGCAGCGCCGCGACCACGAGGTCCTCGAGCGTCTCCACGTCCTCCGGGTCGACCGCCTTCGGGTCGATCTTGATGCTGACGACCTCCCCGGACCCGCGCACGACCGCCGTGACGAGACCGCCGCCGGCCGTGCCGGTCAGCTCGGCCTCGGCCAGCTCGGCCTGCGCGGCGACCATCTGCTGCTGCATCTTCTGCGCCTGCTTCATCATCTGCTGCAGGTTGGGCTGTCCACCGGGGCGCACGATCTGCTCCTCTTCGATATTCGGTCAATGCTCAGCTGGTCTTACCCTGGCACGCCCGGCCGGTATACCTCGGCCGCCGCGCCTGTCCTGCCGCCCGGCGGGTGACCCTCGGCCGCCGCACCATCCTGCCGTGCCGCTCGGCCGGTGATTCTCGGCCACCGCGCCGTCCTGCCATCCGGCGGGTGACCCTCGGCCGCCGCGCCGCGCCGTGCCGCGCTGCCGTGCCGCCCTGCCGGGCCGCCGCCGTGCCTGTCCTGCCACCCGGCCGGTGACCCTCGGTCGTGTCGTCCTGCGGGCCGGCCGGTCTCACTCGAAGCCCCCGCCCGCCGGCTCAGCTCGTGGTCTCGCCGATCTTCTCCGCCCCGAGCGCCTCGCTGAGCAGCCGTAACGCGGCTTCTTCGCTCGACTCGCGGACGGAGCTCGCATCGTCGAGCAGCTCATCCCCCGGGTCCAGCCCGGGAAACCGCGGATCGGCGACCGGCCTGTCGTACTCCGGGTCGTACGGCGGCTCGTCGGCCCCCGCACCCTCCCACGCCGACTCGGCCACCGGCGCCGAGGCCGCCCGTCGTGGTGCGTTCGCCGCCCTGCTCGCCGCCTCGCGCGCCTGCTCGATGGCGCTCCGCGGCCGTGCGCCGTTCTGCTGGCGGGAGCCCCCTTGGGTGCGCGCGCCGTTGGCCCCTTGACCGCTGGCTGTCCCGGACGGGCCACCACCGTTCGGCGACGCACCCGCCGCCTGCCCTGCGCCGGGCTGCCTGGTCGCCACCTGCGCCGATCCAGCCGCCGCGGAGCCCCCGGGCGTGGCCGCCGCGGGCCACTCGCTCGCCTGCCCCTGACCCCCCTGGGCCGCACCACCTGGCGTGGCGATCGCGGGCCAACCGCCGCCCTGGCCGCCGCCGCTGACGTGCATCTGGTCGCCGCCCGCCGACCCGCCGGACAGGCCGCGCGGATCTGCCAGCGCCCCACCCGACGGTGTGCGAACCACTCCACCAGGCACAGCCGTCGCCGGCCAGCCGTCCGGCTGCGCGGCCCCACCAGGAACCGCGGGCGTCGGCCAACCCGCCTGCCCACCGTCCTGAGGACCAGACGCACCACCATGCGCCGCCCCGCCGGCCTGTGCCGGGTGGCCGCCCCCGTGACCTGCGTGGGAAGCCTGGACAGTCGTCGTGGCGTGGGTCCCGTGGGAGCCGCCGGCGCCGGGCACGGCCGCCGGAGTGGGCCAGCCGTCGCCCGCCTGGGACGGACCACCCGGAGAGCCGAGCACCCCTGACGGACCACCCCCATGAACGAACGCCCCTGACGGACCACTCGCAGGGGTGAAGCCGCCTGACGGGCCACCCTGAGCGGAGTGCCCGGAGGGGCCACCCGCGTGCGCGTCGACGGGGACCGGGTCGCCCGCGGGGCGGGCGGGCGTCGGCCAAGCCTCCGCGGCCTGCTGCGGGACTGCCGCACCGCCGGAACCGCCGCCCGACGGCCCGCCGTGCCCCGGTGCGCCGCCGGGCGCTTGGCCACCCGGAGGGGCGCCGCCGGGGCCGGACGGCGTCGGGCGGGGTGGGGTGGGACGGGTGCCGCCGCCACCGCCGCCGGGCTGGCCGCCGACCTCGCACCTGACCTGCCACCTGCCGCCGAGCAGCTCGCTCAGCGCGGCGATGAGGACGTCGGGTGAGGCGTTGAGCATGTTGGCGTGGGCCGTGTGCTTGAACCCGAGCACGAGCGTGGTGCCTTCGACGTCCTGCACCGTGGCCTCGCGGACGATCGCGGCGGCCTTCTTCGACTTCCCGCTCACCAGGGACAGCACGTCGGTCCACACCCGCCGGACCGCGCCCGCGTCGAGCGCTCCGACGCCCTGCGAGGCCGGCTGCGGCGGCACAGGAGGCGCGGCGGGAGGTGCCGGGGGCGCGGTCGGATGGGCCGCAGGCTCAAACGCGACCGGAGCCCCACCACCCGCCGACTGCTGTGCCGCCCCGGCAGCGACCTGCTCGGAAGCGTGGGCAACCGGCGCCGGCGCGTGACCGGCCGCCGCGGGGGCGGCACCAGCCGCCGGCGCGGAGCCGTGATCGGCCGCGGAGGGGCGACCCTCCGCCTGAGCGGGAGCGTAACCGGCCGCGGAAGCAGGACCGGACCCGGCGGGAGCACCCGCCGCGGGTGCGTAACCCGCCGCGGCGGCAGGGCCAGGCCCCGGAGCGGGCGCGTATGCAGGCGCCGCCGTTGGACCGGGCACCGGGGCGCCGCCGGCGAGCAGGCGGCGCTCCATGCGCTCCAGCCGCTGCAGCAGCGCGCTGCTGGAGTCGTCGGCGCCGGGCAGCAGCATGCGGGCGGTGATCAGCTCCAGCAGCAGCCGCGGGGCGGTGGTGCCGCGCATCTCGGTCAGCCCGTCGTGGACGATGTCGGCGAACCGCGACAGCGTCGCCTGTCCCAGCTGGGTCGCCTGGGCGCCCATCCGCTCCAGCTGGTCGTGCGGCGCGTCGAGCAGCCCCTTGGCCACGGCGTCGGGCACCTGCTGCAGGACGATGAGGTCGCGGAGCCGCTCGAGGAGGTCGGAGGCGAAGCGCCGCGGGTCGTGGCCGGCCTCGACGACCCGGTCGATCACGCCATAGGCACCACGGCCGTCGTCGGCGGCCAGCGAGTCGCACATCTCGTCGATGAGGGCGACGTCGGTGACGCCGAGCAGCGAGACGGCCCGCTGGTAGGTGACGCCGTCGGGGCCGGCGCCGGAGATCAGCTGGTCGAGGACCGACAGCGAGTCACGGGCGCTGCCCGCGCCGGCGCGGACCACCAGCGGGAAGACGGCGGGCTCGACCTTGACGCCCTCGGATGCGGTCAGCTGCTCCAGGTAGGGCCGGAGCACCCCCGGCGGAATCAGCCGGAAGGGGTAGTGGTGGGTGCGGGACTTGATCGTCCCCAGCACCTTCTCGGGCTCGGTGGTCGCGAAGACGAACTTCACATACTCCGGCGGCTCCTCGACGAGCTTGAGCAGCGCGTTGAAGCCGGCGGACGAGACCATGTGGGCCTCGTCGATGACATAGACCTTGAACCTGCTGGAGACCGGCGCGAAGAAGGCCCGCTCCCGCAGGTCGCGCGCGTCGTCGACACCACCGTGGCTGGCGGCGTCGATCTCGATGACGTCGATCGAGCCGGCGCCGTCGGGCGCGAGCGCGCGGCACGAGTCGCACTCGCCGCACGGGTCGGGCGTCGGACCCTTCTCGCAGTTGAGCGAGCGGGCGAGGATGCGGGCGCTGCTGGTCTTGCCGCAGCCACGAGGGCCGGAGAACAGGTAGGCATGGTTGAGCCGCCCCGAACGCAGCGCCTGCGACAGCGGCTCGGTGACGTGCTCCTGCCCGATCACCTCGGCGAACGTGCGAGGCCGGTACTTGCGGTAGAGCGCGAGCGCCACCAGCGGTCCCTCCGTTCGCCTCGCTCAATCGGGCCGGCACCACGGTACCCCCAGGCACCGACAAAAAGCTGCGCCGCGACCGACCGGGGCCCGGACATGAAGGCGCCACCCGTGCACCCGTCAGAGCTCACTTATCCTTGCTGCCTTCCGGCCCTGGGGAGGTTCGTAAGATGACGCCGCACGAGTGGCTTGAGGAACACAATACCCCGTAGCGCGGAGCCCGTGAGGCATGGGTATCCTGGCGCACGGAGGATTCGCCTAGAGGCCTAGGGCGCACGCTTGGAAAGCGTGTTGGGATAAAACCCTCACGAGTTCGAATCTCGT
The DNA here is from genome assembly GCF_040654975.1 of Dactylosporangium sp. NPDC050588. Taxonomy (NCBI): domain Bacteria; kingdom Bacillati; phylum Actinomycetota; class Actinomycetes; order Micromonosporales; family Micromonosporaceae; genus Dactylosporangium; species Dactylosporangium sp. NPDC050588. The sequence goes on from NZ_JBFAJA010000110.1 coordinate 4,761, forward strand.
ATCCTCCGCCGGTCTGACCAGGCAAAACGCCGGGACGCCCCACCAGGGCGGCCCGGCGTTCGTCGTTCAGGACCCACCCGGAGGCGTTCAGGCCCCGCCCGGAGGCGTTCGGGACTCACCCCGGAGTCACCCCGGGAGCCCACCGAGAGGCGCCCAGGCTCATCCGAGGACGCTCGAGGACGGAACAGGACCCACCCGAACGGCGGACCATCCGAAGAGCCGACACCCGCGCGACAGGCAGTCTTCACGCTCAATCTGCCATATAGCTGGTTGGGACCTGGCGCCCTGTGACACCACATGCGACCATGAGTGCATGGCCAGCCGGCTAGGGGGCGAGAAAACACAACAGCACCCGGCGGCCACCGGGTGCTGTTTGTGATCGCTTCCACCTCTACGACTACGCGGAGGGTCAGCGGTGATACCCACAGCAATCCTTGCGCATCCTGCACCCCTCCGCAAGACCGAGAGGGAAAGGGAGATGCGCACCTTCTACCGGAGTCCGGACATCCTGGTCACAAGCGACCATTTTTCGGTCCTCCGCCCACGCCCTGTCCGCTTCCGGATCAGGGACCTCAGAGATGCCTACATCGTCCGGCACGGATCGCCCTCACTACGCCCGCAGCTGGAGATTCGCGCGGGTTACGGGGCAAACGACGTCCGGCTCTTCATCACCACCGACTCGCGGACCTTTGGACAGGTCCGCCGCGCACTCATCCGCGCCCTGGAGCAGAGCAAAGCAGCACGTAGTTAGGCCCCAAACGACCGCGCGCGAGCCAACGGACTCGCGCGCGGCATCTTGGGTTCATCAAGATGATGCAGAAGTGCAACTTGCAATATCGCTACCTGGTGGATGGCCTGTCGTTACCATCCCCGGGGCGGTGGACGGTGCGACCCACCCGCAGGCGACCTCCCCAGAGGTCGGTGCGCGGTATAGCCTGTATTTTGGCATTCACCACATCCGCCCAACCGTCTGCGCGTAGCGTCACGAAGTGGCTCCCTACCTGCAATGTCGCTGGTAGGCATACGTCCCTTGGAGGGGCTGGACATGGCACCGGGTGACACTCCCGCCGTGGCCCGCCGCGCCGTCCGCTTGGCTATCAAGGACGCGCGGACGGCGAAGGGGCTCACTCAGTCACAGGTAGCCGAGGCCATGGAATGGTCGCTGTCCAAGGTGATGCGCATCGAAAGCGGCGAGGTCACCATTTCACAGAATGACCTGCGCCCCCTGCTGAGCCACCTCGGAATTCGCGACAAAGCACGGGTCGACGAGCTCGTGCAGGCCGCCAAGGCATCAAAGCAGCGGCAGCAGTGGTGGGACCACAAGCGCTACGCCGGAATGCTGACTCCGGCGATGAAGCAGTGGTTCAGCTACGAGGCCGAAGCCAGCTCCATGAGGCTCTTCTACTCCGCGTATTTTCCGGGGTTCCTGCAGACCCCGGAATTCGCGCGTGTTCTACTTGAGTTCTTCGTCGACGACCTCACACAAGACGAGATCGCGGCGCGCATCGAGACGCGGACCCAGCGTCGACAGGTCCTTGAGCAGCGAAGAGGTCGACCCGCCGTCCATCTGCTGCTCGACGAGTCAGTGCTTCGCCGGACCCTCGGCCTTCCGGAAGTGCTGGGCCGCCAGTTGTCCGCCGTGCTCGACGTCATCAACGAGGGCTGGCTGACGATACGCGTCGCACCATTTACTGTCTTCAATATCGCTATCGGGAACTGGGATCTGTTCTATCTTGGTTCCGAGGATCTCGACCATGCGGTTCTCTACCGAGAGAACGCCACCCGGGACGAAATCATCGACGACGCCGTCAGTCTGCAGCGGCATCTTGTCCAATGGGACAAGATCTGGCACGCGTCGTATGACGAGACCCACAGCAAGGAAATGATCGAGAGTCGCGCCCACGAACTCCTCGCCATTCATAACTCCCCAGGACGCGAACCTGCGGGATAGGGCACCTCAAGCCTGAGGTGTCGACTCCTTTTCCGAGAGGAAAGAAGTATAGTGCAGCCTACTGTGGCGCCACTTGTGTGGCGCAAAAGCCAGGCGTGTGCCAGCTCGGCATGCGTCGAGGTCGCAGAACACTCGAGCTCATTCTTCGTCCGCGATTCGAAGAATGCCGAAGGCTCGGTGCTGACCTTTGACCGGGCGGAGTGGGGCGCTTTCATCACCGGCATCAAGACCGGCGCGCTCACGACGTCCGTTTGACATAACGAATGGTGAGGTTGAGTGCGACGAACGTTCAAGACGCCGCAGCGCCCAACCTCACCGGCTCATTCGATTCGCCCCTCACGCACCGCCCCGATGAACGATGCCCAATCGTCGGCGCCGAATCCCAGGCGAGGGCCTTCAGGATTCTTCGAATCGCGGACCAGAAAGCGGTCCTCGGCCCGCGCCACCTCGACGCAGGCGGCACTTGCGCAGGACCGGCTCTTCCGCCAGGTCAACCCGTTTACACCGTCGGCCACAGGGTCCTCCTCCCTTTGGACCTGCCCTCCAGGATACGGACGGTCACAAGCGGCGCCACCGAGATTTCGTCGATTTGCATGAGTTTGGCATGTGTGAATGCCTCATTCATGTGCAAACCGGGGCCAAAAGGCAACGATCGTGCCGCCTGCGTTTTGCAAATCGCAGGCGGCACGATCGTCCAGGCCACTAGAGGGTCTGGTTGAGCCTCCGGAAGGCCTCGTCATAGCCGGCCAGATCGCGCCGGTCCATGCTGCGGGAACGGGCCTCGAACGCGCGCATCAAGGCTCGCTTGACCTGACCGAACACGAGCATGTCGGAGGAGCTGAACAACGTGACCGGCACGCCCAGGTGGTGACCCACCAGGTGCAGCGTCCGGGGGGTGAGCGCCCGTGACGTCGAGCCGACCATCGGCGGCGCGACGATCGCGGCGAACGCGAACAGAAACTCGCCGGCCGAATCGATCAGCGGCCAGGCGACGAGCACCGCGAGGACGGCAAGACCCCCGAGCACCATGAGAACGATCCGGGCCGGGTGAATCGAACCGCGGACGACGTGCACCCCCTGCACCTCGTCCAGCACGTACACCTGCGGCTTCGGCGACCAGAGGGCGAAGATCTCCTCAGTGATCATCAGGTCGGTACTTCGGTAATACACCGTCGTTGACATTGCTCCCCCTCCCTGTCGGGCAAGTCATCGCGGTCGTCCGTGCTGCGAGGTATTCGACGGGTCCCCATCCGCATGTGAATCACCCCGCGTAGTCAGAGTCGGCTGTCGATCACAATTCCGGCCCCCACCGGAGACTCTGGCCGTCCATCCGCCCAACCAGTATGGATGAGGTGCCTCACAGATCGCCAGGCTTCAACCAGCTATATCGCAGATTGACGTACCACGGGTGGCTGTCACGCAACCAGCCGTGTACGGACGGTTACAGCAAGACGTACCAGAGAACGACGGCGAATGAGAGCACAATCACATAGCCGGACGGACGGCACGCACGGTCTTGCCGTCGTCGGCGACGGCGGAGACCCAGCCGCCGACCCGTCCCAGTCGCAGCAGGACGTCGGCCCGGGCCGGGAGGTCGGCGGTCTCGCCCGGCGTGGGCGGCCACGCCTGCCGGGCCGCGTGGCCGGGCGTCAGCCACGGCACCAGGGTCGTGATCGGGTCCGCGCCGTCGAGGGCGGCCCGCGCGGCGGCCAGGTCGGCGAGCACCGCGTCGAGGGCGTCCAGGACCGCCTCCGCGTTGCCGCCGCACATGGCCGCAGTCAGCTCGGGGCGGGCGGCGGCGACCCGGGTGCCGTCGCGGAACGAGCCCGCGCCGAGCGTGCCCGCCAGGGGGTCGGCGGCGATCCGGGCGGCAACGGCGGCGGCGACGAGGTGCGGTACATGGGAGATCGTCGCGACCGCGCGGTCGTGCTCCTCGGCGGTGGCCGGGACGACCCGGGCGCCGAGCCCGGTGACGAGCGCGGCGAGCTCGATCCAGTCCCGCAGGCCGGCGCCGTCCTCCTCCAGGCACAGCACCCAGGCGCAGCCGTCGAAGAGGCGCGGGTCCGCGGCGGTGAAGCCGGAGGTCTCGCGGCCGGCCATGGGGTGCCCGCCGATGAACGTGGCGAGCGCCTGCCCGCCGGTGCGGAGCCGGTCGAGGGCGAGGTCGCGGACGGGGCCCTTGACGGAGGTGACGTCGGTGACGACGCCGACGTACGCCAGCGACGCCAGCTCGTCGAAGACACTCCCGACGGCCGGGAGCGGCACGGCGACGACCGCGAGATCGGCGTCGCGGACGGCGTCGGCGACCGTGGCGGTGACATGCCAGCGGGCGTCGGCGGGCGCCTGAGCCGCGGCGGTGCGGGCGGTCGCCCTGGTGGCGGGGTCGGCGTCGTAGCCGGTGGCATGGTGCCCACGCGCCGCGAGGGCACGCAGGACCGATCCGCCGATCAGTCCGAGCCCGATCACCGCCACGTTCAACGTCGCATCACGCACTGCGGAACTCTCGCACACCTGCCGATCACCCGTTCGGCTCGGGACAACCACCGAACAGCCTTAAGGAGTCGATTCAGTCCTATTTGGGCGGTTACAACCCGTTAGCGTGCTCACATGCGACTTTTCCGGCAATTCGTGAGGACCGCACTCGTGGCGGCCGCCGCCACGGCGGTCTACGGGCTCTCCGGCGGCGGCCAGGCGCACGCCGCGGTGGTCGAGAAGACACCGCTGCTGTCGCCGTCGTTCGACGGCGCCGTCTGGGCCGTGGCCTACTCCTCCGACGGCGGGACCGTCTACGTCGGTGGATCGTTCAGCAAGGCGATCGTCAATGGCAAGAGCATCGCGCGGAGCCGGCTCGCGGCGATCAACACCCGCACCGGCGCGCTGCTGGACTGGGCCCCCGTCGCCGACAACACGGTCCGGGCACTCGCGGTCGACGGTAACTCTGTGTATGCGGCCGGTGACTTTTCGAAGGTCGCGGGGGTCAAGCGGGACTCGCTCGCCGGGCTCGACGCGACCACCGGCGCGGTGACCACATTCAGCCACGAGGTGTCCGGCTCGCCGGTCACCCTCGGGGTGGGCAGCGGCCGCCTGTACGTCGGCGGCAAGTTCAGCACGATCGACACGGCGAAGCGGACCAACCTCGCCGCGTTCAGCCTCGCGACGGGCGCGCTCGACGCGGACTGGGCGCCGACCACCGACGACAAGGTGGAGGCGCTCGCCGTGACGAGCAGCCGGGTGTACCTCGGCGGCTCCTTCCACAAGACCAACGGGGTCAGCAACGCCTTGCGGCTCACCGCGGTCGACTCGGTGGACGGCAAGCTGGACAAGACCTTCATGCCGCGCCCGTCGGCCATCGTGCTGGCGGTGGCGGTCGGCCCGGACGGCGTCTACGCGGGCATCGGTGGGCAGGGCGGACGTGCGGTCGCCTACACCACCGCCGGCAAGGCCCGGTGGACCCGGGTCTTCGACGGCGACGTCCAGGCGGTCACGGTGCTCGACGGCGTCGCGTACGTCGGCGGGCACTACGACAAGGCATGCACCACGAACAACAACGGCTCGCAGGGCGCGTGCACCGACGGGTCGGTGTCGCGGGTGAAACTCGCCGCGATCGACGACCGCGGCAAGCTGCTCGACTGGGCGCCGCAGGGCAACGGCGTCGCCGGGGTGCGGGCCATGGCCGCCAACCAGGCGCTCGGCCAGGTCGTCGCCGGCGGCGAGTTCACCACCATCGGCGGCGTGACGCAGAAGCGGATCGCCCTGTTCAACTAGAAATTCGGGACCAGACATCGGTAGGTCGCTGCGCAGCCCGGTCGTCCCTCTGGGACGGCCGGGCTAAGCTCTTTTTCGTGGCAGTGAACGAGTCGCCGTGGAGTTCGCCGGACGCGTCGCGCCCCGCGAGCCCGGCACCGGCGTTGCCCGACAACCCCCAGCCGGTCGCGCCGGGGCTGCCCGGCAGCCCTCAACCGGTCGCGCCGGGGCTGCCCGGCGGCCCCAAGCCGGTCATGCCGGGGTTGCCCAGCAGTTCCCATCCCGTCCCGCCGCCCCCGCACGGGGCGCCGAGCCTCACGGCAGGCCGGCCGTGGCCGGGCGCCAGCGGGCCACCCGTCATCGGCCCCCCGCCGCGCCTGAGCGCCGGCGGTCCGCCGGTCGTCGGCCCGCCGCCACGCCTGAGCGCCACCCGCCCGCTCACCCCCGCCGCGTCCTACGGCGCCTGGCAGGGCGTGCTGCGACCGCCGCCGTTCGTGGTCTCCCAGGGACCGCCCCGGCCCACGTACCGTGAGCCGCTGCCGGTCCGCAGCCCGATGGTCACCGCCGGCGCCGCCGCGGGAGCCGCCTGGATGCTGCTGTTCGGCCTGCTCGCCACGGGCGCCCGCGGGTATATCTGGCTGACGATCATCGCCGGGGTGCTCGCCTGGGCCGCGTCGTTCATCCTTGCGAGGTTCGGCGACCGGGGCGTCGCCGTGGGCGTGGCGGTCTCCAGCGGCATCGCCGTGGCGATCGCCGGCATCGTCGTGGCATACCGGCTCGCCGGCGGCGACTGGGTCCTGTGGTGAGGCGCGAGCACCGCTGAAAAGCGTCGGCCGAACACGTTCGGTAGCTGGCACAAGGACTTTCCCGCGTGGGCTTGACGTGGATTGCGGCGAGGATCACTCTCAGCAACATGGCTTTGAGGCTGCAGCGGCTCGATCCTGAGCGGCGTCGTCGGCGGCTCGCGCTGCTGGTCGAGCTCGCGGACGCGAAAGCGCTTCGCGAGCGGCTCCATCCACGCCGTCTCCGCGCCGACCGGATCCGCGAGCTCATCGCGACTCGCCGACGACTCGCCGACTAGCCCTGCGCCAACCGCCGATCTGCTCGAATAGTGTTCTCGGGTAACGACGAACACCGACCGGGGGGACCGTGTCGCACTTCGCTGCCGCTGTCACACGCGGCTCCAAGAGCTGGGCCGCGGCCGAGCTCGACCTCAGTGGCGTCGCCGACGTCGAGGAGGTCACCGAACGCCTACGCGACACCGACCCGGACGCGACAGTGTCACTGCTGTTCGTCGAGTCCGACGACGCGTATCTGGTGATCCTGCGCCTCGACGACGGCGAGGATCTGCGGATCTTCGGCTCCGACTCCGTCTTCGCCGCCGAGTCGCGCCTCGGCGCCATCCTCCTCGGCGACATCGAGGAGCAGCTGCCGGAGATCGTCGACGAGGAGGTCGACACCGACGAGGACGAGGACGAGGAGCGGCCGTCGGCCGAGCCCGACATCGAGCCGGTCGGCGATCCCGAGCTCCTCGCCGACCTTGGGCTGCCCGGTGGGCGGCTGCTGGAGCTGTGCGCCCAGGAGGGCATGCTCCCGGCCGACCTGACCGCGGAGATCTGCCAGGCGATCGGTGCCGGCGACGAGATCGAAGAGCTGCGCGAGGCCTGAGGCGTTGCACCAGCGCTGGGAGCCGGCGATGCGGCGGGCCCTGGCGGTCGCCGCGTCGGCCGGCGCCGACGTGCCGATCGGGGCCGTCGTCCTCGGCCCCGACGGCACGGAGCTCGGCGCCGCCCACAACGAGCGGGAGGCCACCGGCGACCCGACCGCGCACGCCGAGCTCCTGGCGCTGCGCCGCGCCGCCGTGCGCCTCGGCGCCTGGCGGCTGGAGGACTGCACCCTGGTGGTCACCGTCGAGCCGTGCACGATGTGCGCCGGCGCCCTCGTGCTCGCCAGGGTCGGCACCGTGGTCTTCGGCGCGTGGGAGCCCAAGACCGGCGCCGTGGGCTCCCTGTGGGACGTCCTGCGCGACCGCCGGCAGACCCACCGTCCTGAGGTGTTGGCAGGTGTACTGGCGGCAGAGTCCGCGACCCTGCTCCAGACGTTCTTCCACCAGCAACGCTGACAACCCAGCAGCGCCGACACACCAGCAGCCCTGACGCCCAGGCAACGACGCACCAGCGCGCTCGGCGTGGTGGCCTGCTGCTCGCGATCCAGCCTCCCGAACGTGAAGAGCCTGCCGACCGGTGTCTCGGCGAACGTGGGATACGGCACCGCCTGCGGGTCATGGACCAGGTGGAGAACGACGTGGTGCTCGGCGCGTCCAGCTACCGCAACGGCATCCGCGCGACGGTGTTCGCCAAGAAGGACAAGGGCTTCGGCTACCTGGTCGGCGCGACCGACGAAGCGCAGATCGTGCGCACGTTCTACCTCGACGGCTCACCGTCGAGAAGCTCGCCGCCCGCGCACGCCGCACGGCAAGCCGCAGGAAACGCTGACCAGCCAACCGACCGAGGCCACGACGACGGTTCGGCGGGAGGCGATCCAGGAGGACACCCTCGCGTGAACCGCGCCGACGAACCCGAAGGTGTGGATGGAGACCCTCGTCGCAAGACTCGCCGGCCTGCCCCGAGGTCTTCCGCAGAATCCGCACAAAACCCGGTCCGCCGAGCCTTTCTGCGGATTACGCGGTTGTGCGGCGCGGCGGAGCGCCTCGACCCGAGGCCCACCAACCGCCTGATCGACCCTCACCCCGAGCCGGATCGAACCCGAAAGGCGCGCCCACCCTTGCCGCTCAACCGCCCTTCAGAGCAGCCACTGCAACTGCACAACGTCAACAGGAGACCAAGGTGCGCACCGACAAGCGCGGAGTCCTGACGATCGAAGAAGCCGCCGAGCGTCTCACGATTGCCGGCTACCGGGTCGCGGTCAACCGGCACCTCATCCCCGGTCTCGGCGCGCACCGACTCGACCGGTTGGAGCCAGAGCACCTGGAGAAGCTGTGCGCCGCGATACAGCGGAGGAGCAGTGGGCGTTCCGATGGCGACGAACTGAGACGACAACTGGGGCTAGCGACCTTGAACGGCAAGACGCCCGGCTCGTCCGTGCGGACGACCGGGCGCTGACCTGGCCTGACTGCGGTGGCGCGGGGATTCGAACCCCGGGAAGGCTTGCACCTTCACACGCTTTCGAGGCCTGCCCACCTGCGTTCGGGCGTGACCTGCACCGGTCGTGAGCTGCGCAACCGGGTCGCGACAGACGACTGCGGCCGCCGGCGGACGCTGGTGAATGAGACGACAACTGAGACGACTTTCGAGGGCGCTGGGGTCAGCTCAGCCGCACGCAGAGACCCGAGTTGGGGCCGGACGGCAGGCCGAACATTGTTTCTTTGCCAATGTTTGTCCGGAGATCCTCCAGGAGCAGTGCAGGATCGATCAACTGCCCAATCTTCAGCGTGGACTCGGCTCGCGAAGCCCGGACTTCTTTCGCTCGGTAGACCTGGACCTTCACCATCGACTCGACCGCCCGTACGCAGATCGCTCTGATGTAAAAGCGAAGAAATTCGCCTTCGGCCAACGTATCTGCCGCAGTGAAGGGAACTTTTGCTTCGACCGGCTTGCCCGCACGATGGACCGTCTCGCGCTCAACGAGCAGTCCCTCGGCACGGATCGAATCGGCAAGGGTCTCCGGATGGCCGTCGTGGAGCGCTGCCTCAAGCACATCTGGCCAGCGCCGTTGCCCTCTGGCGTTAAGGCGTTGCCCGAGGTAGAGCCGTCCCTGTTCGACGTCTCGCTTGAACTCGGTAAGCATGATCGTCCGGGTTGTCTCATCCAGCTCTTGAAGATCCACCCTGCAGTCCTCCGTGACTGATGCGGGAAGGTCGGTGCCTGTCGGTGCCAGCAAACGAAGCTACTCCCACGACAAAGGGACTCGCGAATTGTTAAACAAACTCACTTATCGATCGGCGTCGCAATAACCGCACGTTACGGATCTAGCGCCTTACGTGACTCCAGCCGCTGTCGGTAAATTGGTGGCGGGTCGAAGTATCATGCCGCGTCACGGATCGCGGCATGTCACCCATACGTGCGGGCGTGGAACCTTGCGGCGTGGCGATTCGTCGTCCGTCAGGATGGTGTGCTAGACCAAGTGTTCGCCGATCGTGGATGCTTGCTGCGCCTACTCGTCGGTAGAGCGGGCGGGTCGTGGCGTGGGAGGGCTTGATGCAGATAGTGTCGATGACGATCGCTGGGTTCCGTAGCCTGGAGGCGGTCGGTCCGATCCCGATCAGGCGTCCGACGATCTTGACCGGGCACAACGACAGTGGTAAGTCGGCAACCCTCGACGCTCTCGCTTTTCTGCTCGGCGCCTACACGCTGATTGACGAAGACCGTACCTTCGTGACGCCTGCCAAATCAGAAGAGGTATCTGCGCAAGAAAGCAGCAGGGAGCGAATCGACACCACGTCCGTCGAGGGCGAGTTTGTCTTGTCAGCTAAGGAGCAATCGGAGTTCGGCCTGCCGGCTGTTGTTAAAATCCGCCGGATTCGCGACGGTGATGGTGGCGCGAAACTTGAGGTTCTGAATGCAGTGCCCGAAGACGAAGATCTGCGGAATCTAGATTCAAAATCGGTTCCGCAACTGAAGGCGATTGCCGAAAGGCTTGCGATTTCTCCGATGGGTGATGCGCGCGCCAAGGCGAGCTGGACTGAGCCGCTTCGGAAATTCGCGGCTATGCAGCCAGAGGTGGAGGCATGGTCGATCGCGTCAAGCGCGGTTAAGGCTGGTCTACCTCGATTTCTGCGCTTCGGAGACGCCGAGTCGGCAGAACAGGTGGTCCTGTCTGTTCTGAGAAATCGGTACAAGGCACATCTGGAGGACGACGACCTCAAGCAGACCGTCAGCTTCCTTGAGACGGAGCTGGAAAAGCGTGTCCGAGAGGATGCACAGGGGTTAGTAGAACACGTCAAGCAGCGGTGCTCAGACCTAGTGCTGGTCGACGTGGAGCCCACCGTCTCATTCACCTCAGGGCTTCGATCCACGAGACTGATGCTCGCCCGAACGGACGGAGAGCCGGTCAGTCTTAACGCGGTCGGCGCCGGCCGTGCGCGCCGAATCAGTCTGGCCATCTGGGAGTGGAATAGCGACCTTCTCCGGCAGGAAGCGGAAAGTCAAACTGAGGAGGAGATCAGCCACGTCGTTTTGGTTTACGACGAGCCAGACACGCACCTTGACTACTATCAGCAGCGGCGAGTCATGAGACTGATTCGCGAGCAGTGTGAGGTGGCCGGCGTGTCAATGGTGATCGCCACTCATTCGATGAACCTGATTGACGGTGCGGCGATCGAAGATATCGTGCATCTGACTCTAGACGAGGATCGCACTCGCACGGAGTCACTCCTCTCTGATCTCGATGATGCCGAAAATCATCGGTATCTAGCGGATATTGCGGCGGCACTTGGTCTTCGCAACACCGTCCTGCTTCACGAACGCTGCTTCGTGGGGGTTGAAGGTGCTACGGAGCAACAGTCCTTCCCGCTTTTGTTCCGACTCAGCACGGGTCGCCCTATCCATGCGGCCGGAATTGTCATTGTGGGTTGCAACAATAACGAAGGTGCGCTGAAGTTCATCGGATATCTGGCGAGGTCGAACCGTCAGGTCATGCTTATTGTCGACGCGGATAGCCGCAGCACCAACAAGCTTTTCAGGGATGAGAACCTGGCCAAGGAAGGTCTCAATGTCGTACAACATGTGCGACTGTTGGGAAATCCAGACAAAGAGCTTGAGTCAATTTTTACTGACGACCAGTGGTGTGCTGTTGCCAACTCGGTTTGGCCCCGGTCCGACTCCAAAGCCTGGGATCCAGCCGAGATCGCTGCCCTGCGGGACAAGAAGTTCAGCACCCAGCTACTGGATCTGTTTAAGACTGGGAGCGACGTCGGTCCAGGGTCCAAAACGACGATGATGTACGAAATGGCGCGCAGCCTAAGGAACGCGGCTGAAGTTCCCGCAGAGCTTCGTGATGCCTTCCTGGAACTGGAGAAGCTAGCCGCCTTGGACGCGTAGCGCTCGACGCGAGATCATCCGAGCGCGGCGCTGGGCCGGAGTTGGGACTTCCCAGACATGCCAGCGCTTGGATGGGGCCCAACGTTGCCCGTGTTCGTGCTCAGGAACGCCGCACCAGCGGCATGCGTTCGGCTGCGGCGGTGTGGCGTGGCGCACTCGGTGCTGGGTAGGTGTCACGACGTACCTCCCTCGTCCGGGTCACCCATACCATCGCATGGGGGTACGACACTTTCCACGCGTTCGTTTCGGACAAATGACCTGAAATATTCTATGTCGGCTTGACGACGTAACGTTGCGGTGCAAGAAAAATCACTCCTCGCATCGCCTGTCCTGTCGCTCGCAGGGCCTTTTCCACCGCGGCGATGTTCTCTACCGCTGCCTGGTTCGCGATGTCAGCCAACGGCGTGGTCCAGGCCGACACGGATCAGGTTGGGACTTCGACGATCGCGAACCGGGCATCGCCCGGGCGGGCTGTCGACGACAGGACGCTCACCTCCGACGGCCTCCGAGCTTTGACAGGTCCAGCAGTGCGGTGCCGAACTCTTCGCCCTGCTCCAGCGTAAGTTCGAGACCGTCGTGCAGGCTGCCAGGGAACTCCAGCTGCATGTAGACGTAGATGCCGTCGTAGGACCAGAGGTGCACGCGGGCTTCGTTACCTGAGTGGCGGTCGTATTGGGTGGTGAGGACGACTGAGCGATGCATGCCCTTTAGCTGCACTCGGTCACTGCCAACGCTGCATCGAGTTGGCTCACACCAGATGGGGTGCTCGATGTCCCTCACGCCTCATCACCCCACGTCTTGCGGTGCTCAGCCTCTTGGAGGTATTCGAGGCGTTGAGCGAGCTTGACGGCGTACTGGCCGGCGAGCGAGGCGAGTCGTAGGGCGCCTCGGATGGCCTCTCGTGGGTTGGAGCCGTCGCCCAGATGGAGCGTCAGTGTGTTGGTGGCGTCGCCGAGGACAAGGTGGACGTCTTCGATTGCGTCGGTGCCGTGTGGGTCGGCGTGGTCTTCGATCGCGGCGTGCAGCTGGCGGAGGTCGAGGTCGGGCAGTGCGTTCGCCGCACCGGGTGCTGTAGTTGTCATGCGAGGCGCCCGGCGCGGATGTCGCGGATGGTGGCGCGCTTCAACCGTTCTGCGCTGCACGGCCAGCTTTGGCGGCATGCGCCGCAGTGACGGCCTGGTCGCCAGCGTCGCCAGTGCCACCGAGACGTGTGCGGGTGCCAGTCTTGGTCGAGCATGTGTTCCTCCCGCTGCTGGAGTTGGTGCGGCGCCGGCCTGAGTGGTCGTGTGGCCGGCGCCGCACAGGTTGGAGCGGTCGAGGCCAGTCGACGTGCTCCTTGGCTGCCCGGTGAGCGCGTGCGATTGCGGTGCGTTCTCTTCCGGTGCTTCGTCAGCTTGCCCAGCGGGTCAGGGACCTGGGTAGATGTCTGGCGTCAGCCGTGGACTGGCTGACGTTCAGTCGTCTACGGCGAGTTCGTAGTCGAGGGTCGCGACGTCGGCGCGGATCACGAACCGGGTGACCTCGAATGGGCGGCCGTCGCTGCTGAGGCTGGTGTGCAGGACGTCAAGCACAGGAACGCCGCCTGGCGCCTTGAGGACTGCGGCCTCCTCCGTCGTTGGCAGGCGAGTGGTCACCTGTTCCTGCACGTGGGCGAGGTGATGGCCCAGTTCCTCAAGACGGCCGTAGAGCGCGCCAGTTCCCAGGCTTGCCGCCGTTGCGAGCACCGAGCCGCCGGCCACGTCGAGCGGGATGTACGTGTGCGCGAGCTGCACCGGCTCGTCGTCGGCTGCGTACCAGATCTCCCGGCGAATGACCGTAGTTCCGGTGGGCAGGCCGAGGCGCCGGGCGACGTCGGCTGGCGCCGGCACATGGGTGATCGAGCGGCATTCGGTGGTCGGTGTGCGGCCTTGTCTGCTGACTTCGATCCGGAACGGCGATAGGCCGGTCTCGTCACGCAGTCGGCGGGAGTACCGCTCGACGCCGAGCCGCATCAGCGGCGGCCGGCCTCGGACGTACGTGTCGTATAGCCAGGTCGCGAGTTGTGCCATCACGCCGGCCGGCGCGGTGCGGGCCAGTGCTTCGACCTGGCGTCTGTAGCCGCCGAGCGGTGCATCCGGTGCCGAGGCGGGCACCAGCGCTGACAGTGATCCGTCTGCGCCGAGTGCCTTGTCGAGGTGGCCGGCGACGAGCGGTGAGGGTTGCTTGCGGCCGGTTTCCAGTTCCCAGAGGTAGGTGTGTGAGTAGTTGACCTGGGCGGCGAACGCACGTAGCGACAGGCGGCGGGCGTGCCGCAGCGTCTGGAGCTGTTGCGCGAATGAGGCCATCGGCACCATCCGGCGGGGTGTCAGTCGCTGACGGCGACCGGTTTCGGTTCCGGTTCGGGGTTCCGGGTGGAGGCGGTGCGCTGCACGAGGAAGACGCCGCCGAGGACGATCAGCATTCCGGCGACCATGGACACGGTGACGGGTTCGTTGACGACCAGGGCGCCGAGCACGACGGCGACGACGGGCAGGAGGTAGTTCGTGGTTGAGGCGATGGTCGGTCCCTCGTCGGCGATGAGGCGGTAGTTCAGTACGTACGCGACGCCGGTCCCCAGGACGCCGAGGATGACCAGCGACGCGACGGCATCCCAGCGCCAGTGCGGGGCGACCAGTCCTCCGAACGGCATCGCCAGCAGCATGAGCATTGCGCCGGCCGCGAGCTGCGACGCGGACAGCATGATCGAGGGGATGCCTCGGTTGGTGAGGTGCTTGCCCATGTAGACGTACGAGATGCCGTAGCTCGCCGACGCTGCGAGGGTCGCCAGGCCGCCCCAGCTCGCGATTTCGTTCGCCGACTTCCAGGGGCTGAAGATCAGGACCGTTCCGGCGAAGCCGAGCGCCAGGCCGACGCCGCGCCACGCGGAGACCTTCCGGTCGGTGCCGGCGAGGAACGCGACGAGCACGGTCCACAGGGGTGTGGTGGCGTTGATGACGCCGGCGACGTTGGAGCCGACGGTCTTCTCGCCGATGCCGAAGAGGGTGTACGGGATCGAGTTGGCGACCAAGGCGGCAACGAAGAGGTGCCCCCAGATCCGTTTGTCGGTTGGGAAGCGCATGCCGCGGGCGAGGGCGATCGGGGCGAGGACCAGGGCGCCGAGCGTGAGGCGTACCAGCACGATCTGGACCGGGGTGAAGCCTCGGAGGGAGAGTTTGATCCAGAGGAACCCGGAGCCCCAGAGTAGGGCGAGGCCGGCGAGGCGGAGCATGCTGCTGCGGCGCACGGAGAGGTCCTCTCAGTCTTCGATGGGCATGTTGTAGTCCAGGCCGTTGAGGTCGCCTCGCATGACGAACCTGGTGACCTCGAACGGCTGGCGGTCGGCGTCGAAGCTGGTGTGCAGGACCTCGATCACTGGGACGCCGGGCGGCATCGCGAGGCCGGTCACCTCGTCCGGGCTGGGCATCCGGGCGGAGATCTCTTCGCGGATGCGGGTGATGACGTACCCGACGTCTTCGAAGCGGGCGTAGATGCTGCCCTTGCCGAGCACCTTCGCGGTGGCGAGTGGCGAGTCGCCGGCCACGCCGAGCGGGATGTACGTGACGCCGACCTGGACCGGTTCGTCGTCGGCGAAGTACCAGTTCTCCCGCCGAATGACCGGCTCGCCGCCCTCAAGCCCCAGCCGATCGGCGACATCGGCTGGCGCTGGCGCCGGCTCAACTGAGCGGCACTCCGTCTTCGGTGTGCGGCCCTGCTTGGTGACCTCGATCCGGAACGGTGACAGCCCCGTTTCACCGCGCAGCCGGCGTGAGTACCGGTTGGAACCGAGCCGCATCAGCGGCGTACGTGGGCGCACGAACACGCCCCGTCCGTGCTGCGCCACGACCAGGCCCTCGGTCTGCAGGATGCTGATTGCTTCGCGGGCGGTGTTGCGGGCGGTGCCGTAGCGGGCGGCGAGGTCGCGTTCGGACGGGAGTTTGGCGCCAGACGCCAGCTCGCCGCTCTCGATCGAGGCGCGCAGGTCGTCGGCTATGCGGCGGCTGGGGAGTCGCTTGTCGGGGTCGGTCATGGGGAGCCTGCCTGTCTGTGTCTCTTCCCCGTGTGGGAGGTCTGGGTTGTTCCTCCCGCCGATGGGAGCCTACCGCAACTGGCTCAAGCCAGTCGCTTGACGTTCGTCGCATTGATGTCTCAAACTGGCTCAAGCCAGTAACTGGCTCAAGCCAGTTGCCAAATTTGAGGCAGGAGTTTGCCGTGCGAATCCGTCCATTCGACGACGAACCAACACCGACAGACCTCGCCGAGATTGAGCGGGAGTGGCCGCTGATCGAGGCCGAGATGGCGCTCCTTGACGCGGAGATCCTGTGCATGCGGGACGCGACCGGCACCAGCGACCTGGACTGGCACCGCCTCCGCCGCGCGCAGGCTCACGTGCTGCGTGAGCTGCGCAAGTTCCGCGCCGCGAACGACGCCCCGACGGCGGTGGCGGTATGAGCACCTTCTTCAAGGGCCGTGTCTGGGCCTATGCGGGAGCGTTCCTCGGCGGCGCCGTGTCGATCGCCGCGAACGTCGCCCACTCGTACGTGCCGCCCAACGGCCTGTCAGCAAACTGGACACCGCAGGCCGGCGCCGTGGTCGGCGCGATCTTCTGGCCCGTCGCCCTGTTCGTGGCGATCGAGATCCTCGCCCGGACGTCGTGGCCGACCGGCAAGCGATGGGCCGCGCTGCGGTTCCTCGGACTGCTGCCGGTCGCGGCGGTCGCGGCGCTGGTGTCGTACCGGCACCTGTCCGGGCTGCTCACCTTCTACGGCGAAGACGACCTGACCGCCGCCATCGGGCCGCTCGCCGTTGACGGGCTGATGGTGATGGCGACCGGCGCGCTGCTCGCGACCGGCGCACGGCGTACCGCCGTGGAGCCGGCGCCGCGCGTTGAGCGGACGCCGATCGTCGAGGTCGAACCGGTCCCGCAGATCCAGCCGGCGCCGGAAGTTGCGCCAGAGCTGGTCGCCGAGCCGGCGCCACCCGCACCTGTCCAGGCGGTGCGGAAGTCGGCGCCGAAGCGTCAGCCGTCCGCCGCCGCGCGGGTCGCCTCGGCGGTCGCCCGGAGCCCTCGGGCGAGTGACGCGACGATCGCAGCGCGGCTGGGGCTGAGTGAGGCGACCGTGAAGCGGCACCGTCGACAGGCTGTCGACAGCGTGTCGACACCCACCGCGCCGACCCTCCACGCCGCATGACCGCCAGCGGCTGCACGCGAACAGCGATCCACGCAACGAGTCGTCACCTGTAGCTCTGCCCGGAGCGCGGCCCCTTGGCCTAGGAACCTGCGGCCGCGCTCCGGCCCCTCACATGGAGGAAGCCTCATCATGCACAGCGAAGACCCCCAACACCCCCCGATCGACTGGCAACGACACGAAGAAGAACTCGCAGACGTCATACAGCTTCCGCTCGGTGAGGACCAGGGCGACGAGCACGACGCACCGGTCCTGGTCGACTCGGCGAAGGCGCAACAAGGTCCGCGCCTCGGCGCGACGATCCGTCGTGGCGAGCGTCGGCCGGTGCTGCCGGCTTGGCTGCGGTCCGGCGCGGAACTGGCGTACACGCTGCGCTGGTTCACCGGCTACGTCGGTCACGTCCTGGCCTACCACGCGGTCCGTCTGCCGAAGTACGCCGGCAAGCTCGTCCTCCGCGCGCCGCGCGGACTGTTCAAGGTGATCGGCGGGTTCTTCCGGTGGCTGTTCGACCTGGAAGGCGAAGCCGTCCGACAGGCCACCGTCCGCACTGAAGACGCCGAGGCATACCTCAAGCTGTCCCGGCAACGGGACCGGCGCGTGCGGTGGCGGGGGATCGTGGCCCTGTTCCTGTTCGCCGCGCTGGTTACCGGCGCCGTGACCCTCGCGGTCGGCCCGCACTGGTGGCGGTGGGCGGCACTCACAGTCGCGGTGGCAGTGTTCGGCGCGGTCGGCGCGCCGGCCGATCGGCCGCTGCTCGACACCGCCGTGGTCCGGCCACGCGTCGCGGCGCTCACCTCCGATGTCGTGGTCCGGGCGCTGTCCGTCCTCGGCGTCGCCGGGATCAACCAGGCCATCGCCAAGCACCCGAAGGCGATCGGGTTCCCGGCGCCGATCACCCGCGACGGCCCCGGCTGGCGAGCCGACGTCGACCTGCCGCCCGGCGTCACCGTGGGCGAAGTCATGGACCGACGAGACAAGCTCGCGTCCGGTCTCGGCCGCCCGCTCGGCTGCGTCTGGCCCGAGGGCAACGCAGACGTGAGCCCGTCGCGGCTGGTGCTGTGGGTCGGTGACGAGCCGATGGCCGCATCGCGTCAACCGTCCTGGCCGCTGCTGAAGGCGTCCACGGTGGATGTGGCGAAGCCGTTCCCGTTCGGCACCGACCCGCGCGGCCGGCTGGTGCACATGGAGCTGCCGTACACCAACGTCCTGATCGGCTCGATTCCCGGCTACGGCAAGACGGCCGCGGTGCAACTGCCGATGCTGGTCGCCGCACTCGACCCGCACGCCGAGGTGTGGGGGTACGACTTCAAGGGCACCGGCGGCCTCGACCCCCTCGCGAAGGTCTGCACCCGGTACGCGTCCGGGATGGACGACGACACCGCCGAAGCCGGCCTCATCGCGTTGCGGGAGCTGCGCGCGGAGTGCCAGCGCCGCGCGGCGATCATCAAGCGACTGCCGAAGGACGTCTGCCCGGACAACAAAGTCACGCCCGAACTGGCGCGGCGGATCAAGGACCTGCACTGGCTGGTCGCGGTATTCGACGAGTGCCAAGACCTGTTCGCCCACGCCGAATTCGGCAAGGAAGCCGGCGAACTTGCCGAGAAGATCATCAAACTCGCCCGAGCGCTCGGCATCATCCTCATCCTCGCCACCCAACGACCGGACGCCCGGAGCCTGCCGACCGGGGTGTCGGCGAACGTCGGCACGCGGTACTGCCTGCGAGTCATGGGCCAACTAGAGAACGACATGGTCCTCGGCACGTCCAGCTACCGCAACGGGCTGCGCGCAACCATGTTCACCAAGAAGGACAAGGGCGTCGGCTACCTCGTCGGCGCGGCCGACGAAGCCCAGATCGTGCGGACGTTCTACCTCGACGGCCCCACCGTCGAAAAGCTCGTCGCCCGCGCTGTCGCCGCTCGACAGGCAGCCGGAACGCTCACCGACCGACCGGCCGAGACCACGCCAACAGTCCGGCGGGAAACGCTGCTGGAGGACACCCTCGCCGTAATCCGCGCCGACGAACCCAAGGTATGGATGGAGACCCTCGTCGCAAGGCTCGCCGGGCTGCGGCCCGAGCTGTATGGCGACCTCACGCGGGAGCAACTCGGCGCGGCAATGAAGCCGTACGGCATCAGCACGACGCAGGTGTGGGGCACCGACCCGGACACCGGCAAGAGCGCCAACCGGCGCGGCGTGGAACGGTCCGCGGTCGCCGATGCGGTCGCTGAGCGTAACCGGCGGCGAGGGGATCAAGCCGCCTGAAATGCCGCTAGGTCTAGCAGCCGGCGCTGCTAGACCTAGCACCCCCACTAGCACCCCAAACAAAACCTGATCAGCGCGCTAGTTCCTAGCAGCGCCGACCCCTCACGCCCTCAAACCGCCCCATGGAGGCGTCTCGTGGACTCCCTCGCCCTGCTAGCCACCCTCGCACTCGCCGGTTACGCAACGTTGTACATCCTGGCCTGCGCCGCGTTC
Organism: Dactylosporangium sp. NPDC050588; assembly: GCF_040654975.1. Classification (NCBI taxonomy): domain Bacteria; kingdom Bacillati; phylum Actinomycetota; class Actinomycetes; order Micromonosporales; family Micromonosporaceae; genus Dactylosporangium; species Dactylosporangium sp. NPDC050588. The sequence continues at coordinate 24,194 of NZ_JBFAJA010000110.1, forward strand.
CCGTTCGGCAACTGCCGCCGCTGCAAAGGCACCGGCAAACTCCGCAACCCGCTCTTCCGCCGCATGTTCCGACTCTGCCCCCGCTGCGACGGCACCGGCCGCCGCGTCCGCATCGGCCGCCGCATCTACGAGTACCTCCGCAGCGAACACCGGAACGGCACCCGATGAGCCGCGACCGGCATCCGGACTGGTGTGCACGCGGGCACCTCTGCGGACTCGGCGAGCACCGCGCTCGGCCGATCGCCCTGGAACACCCCGGCCTCGGCCGCGTGGTCCTGACGCGGATTCGTGCTCGCGACGGCCGCGAACACGCCGAGGTCCGCCTCACCGTTGCCCTCGCTGGCACGGAACTCGTTGCCAGGCACCAGCTCCTGACCCTCACGAACGACCTCGACACGGTGCTCACCCGCGCCGTCTACGCCAGCCAACGACCAGCCTGACGAAGGGAACCGTCACCGTGACGCGTGTACCACCGCACGACATCGGCGCCGAACAAGCGGTCATCGGGGCTGTCCTGCTCGCGCCTGACGTCCTAGCCGACGTCGCCGATGTCCTTGTACCGGCTGACTTCTACCGACCGGCGCACGCGCTGCTGTGGCAGACGCTCACCAACCTGCACGCTTCCGGCCACCCGACGGACGCCGTGGCGGTCGCCGCCTACCTCGCCGAGTCGGGTGACCTCGGCAAGGTGGGCGGCGCCCCGTACCTGCACACCCTGATGGCGTCCGTCCCGACGACGGCGAACGCCGGCCACTACGCCCGGATCGTGGCCGAGCGGGCACAACGCCGCGCCGTCGTTGACCTGGGTGGCCGACTGGCGCGCCTCGCCGATGCGGATGGCGATGCGGCCGAGCTGCTCGCCGCCGGACGCGCCATGCTCAACGCCGTCCATGAGCCGGCGTGGCCGGCGCCGATCCCGCTGACCGCTCGGCACATACCGTCGCCGTACCCGGTCGACGCGCTGCCTGGCTGGGTTGCGGACATGGTCGGCGCGGTCGCCGAGTTCACGCAGACGCCGACCGACCTTGCCGGGTGCATCGCGCTCGCGGCGCTGTCCAGCGCTGCGGGTGGTCGCGCGGAGGTCGAGATCCGCGGCGGCTGGCGGGAGCCGTGCAACCTGTTCACGGTCGTCGTACTGCCGCCCGGCTCGCGGAAGTCGGCCGTGTTCGCCACGATGACCGGTCCGCTGCTCGCGGCCGAGCGAGTGCTGATCGAGCGGGCGAAGCCGGCCATCGTGGAGGCGGAGCTCGCGCACCGGGTCGCCAGCAAGGCCGCCGAGCGGGCCGCGAACAGCGCTGCCAACACCGACCCGGCCGCCCGGAACACGCTGCTCGCCGACGCTACGGCCGCCGCCATGAACGCGGACTCGATCGCCATCCCGGTCATGCCCCGGCTGGTCGCCGATGACGTCACCAGCGAACAGGCAGCATCGCTGCTCGCCGAGCAAGGCGGACGGCTGGCCGTGCTGTCGCCCGAGGGCGGCATCTTCGCGACGCTTGCTGGCCGGTACAGCGGTGCGCCGAACCTGGAGGTGTTCCTCAAGGGCCACGCGGGCGACATGCTGCGGGTCGACCGCCGTTCTCGCCCCGCCGAACACGTCGACCGGCCGGCGCTCACCCTCGGCCTCGCCGTGCAGCCCGAGGTGTTGCGGGACATCTCGCAGATGCCCGGCTTCCGAGGCAAGGGTCTGCTCGCCCGGATCCTGTTCGCCGTCCCGGAGAACACCGTCGGCCGGCGGCGCATCGGCACCGACCCCGTGCCGGCCGCCATCGCCGAGGCATACGCCGAGAACCTCGGCGCCCTGGTCGTCGCGCTCGACGGTTGGACCGATCCGGCCGTCATGCCGCTGAACGCCGAGGCCAACGCGAGGGTGCTCGACATCGAGCGGGAGACGGAACCGCTCCTCGGCCCGGCCGGCGCATGGGCGCACATCGTGGACTGGGGGAGCAAGTACACGGGCGCGGTGGTCCGCATCGCCGGCCTGCTGCACCTCGCGACCCACCTCGACGGCGGCTGGCTCAAGCCCATCACTGCCGAGACCATCGACCAGGCCACGAGGATCGGCCGGTACTTCGCCGATCACGCGCTCGCAGCGTTCGACGACATGGGCGCCGACCCGACTGTCGACGACGCGAGACACGTGCTCGCGTGGATCGAGCGCACCGCAAGCCGGCGCTTCACGAAGCGCGAGCTGTTCAGCGCGCTGTCTCGCGGTCGGTTCCGGAAGGCCGCCGACCTCGACCCGGCACTCAACCTGCTGCAAGCGCATGGCTACCTGCACGTCGAGCCGCAGCCCGAGCGGTCCGGCGCCGGCCGTCCGCCGTCGCCGGCCTGGCTGACGCACCCCGATCTGACGCGCCCGACGGGCACTGTCCACCCGATCTCCACACGGTCGGCGGTGGCCGGATGAACGCGCCGCACTATCCGCAGAATCCGCACAACCCCGGTCCGCCGCGCCTTTCTGCGGATTACGCGGATTGTGCGGCGCGGCGGAGCGCCTCGACCCGAGGCCCACCAACCGGCTGATCAACCCCTCACCCCGAGCCGGATCGAGCCCGAGAGGCGCCCACCCTTGCCGCTCAACCGCCCTTCAGAGCAGCCGCCGCACCAGCACAACGTCAACGGGGAGGCACACGTGCACAGCACCGACAAGCGCGTAGTCCTGACGATCGAAGAAGCCGCCGAGCGTCTCGGCATCGGCCGGACCACCATGTACGCCCTCGTCATGAGCGGCGAAGTCCGCTCCGTCACCATCGGCCGCCTCCGCCGCGTGCCGGTCCAGTGCCTCGACGAGTACGTAGACGCCCTGCTCACCAACGTCCCGACCATCGCCCCGGCAGCCTGAGGAGACAACCAGTGGGACGCAAGCCAAACGGCGCATCGAGCATCTACAAGGGCGACGACGGCTACTGGCACGGCCGTGTGACGGTTGGCCTGAGAGATAACGGCTCGCCCGACCGTCGACACGTACAGGCGAAGACCGAGAGGGACGTCATCGCCAAGGTCCGCAAGCTGGAACGCGACCGCGACAGCGGGACCGTCCGCAAGACCGGCCAGCGTTGGACGGTCGAGAAGTGGCTCACGCACTGGGTTGAGAACATCGCCGCGCCGAACGTCCGGGAGAACACCATCGCCGGGTACCGCGTGGCGGTGAACCGGCACCTCATACCCGGCCTCGGCGCTCACCGTCTCGACCGGTTGGAGCCGGAGCACTTGGAGAAGCTGTACGCCGCGATGCAGCGGAGGGGCAGCAAGCCGGCGACGGCCCACCAGGCGCACCGTACGCTGCGCACGGCACTCAACGAGGCGATGCGGCGAGGACACATCACGAGGAACCCGGCTTCACTGGCAAAGTCGCCCCGGCTGAGTGACGAAGAGATCGAGCCCTACTCGGTCGAAGAGGTGCGCAAGCTTCTCGACCAGGCCGCTGAGCGCCGTAACAGCGCGCGATGGGCAATCGCACTTGCCCTCGGGTTGCGACAGAGCGAAGCGCTCGGTCTCAAGTGGACCGACGTCAACCTCAACGACGGCACCCTCACCGTTCGACGCGGCCGGTTGAGGCCAAGATGGGCACACGGATGCGCCGACAACTGCGGCAAGAAGTACGGCGGACACTGCCCAGCCCGGAAGCCGCTGCGCACCGACACGACCGAAACGAAGTCACGCGCCGGCCGGCGCAGCATCGGTCTGCCTGACGAACTGGTTAGTCTGCTGCATAAGCACCAAGACGAACAAAGCATCGAGCGCGAGCATGCTGCGCAACTCTGGCAAGAAGGCGGTTGGCTGTTCACCACTCCGACGGGACTTCCGGTGAACCCTCGAACGGACTATGCGGAGTGGAAACGGTTGCTCAAGCTGGCTGGGCTGCGGGATGGGCGGTTGCACGACGCTCGCCATACGGCAGCGACGGTGCTGCTAGTCCTAGGCGTGGCCGAGCGTGCCGTGATGGGCGTTATGGGCTGGTCCGACTCGTCCATGGCGACGCGTTATCAGCACATAACACGTCAGGTCCGACGCGATGTTGCCGCTCAGGTCGGTGGCCTACTCTGGCGCACAGATGGTGCGGGCTGAGTCTGCAACGCTTTCCTAACAACGCGTCGGCTGTCATTCTGCAAAATCGAACGAACTTCCTGAAAATCATCAGATGTACCGAGATATGCCGCCAGCGCGTACCTAACGCTTGCCTCCGCGTCAGTCGCAAGCCTCGCGCCTAACGTATGAGACTGGTCGGGCTTGCGAGTCCATACGATTGCTGCGAGCGCCCGCACCCATCGATTGGGATGGGCGGCAAAAAGGTTTATGTCCAGGTCGAAGTGCTCGGGGGGAATATCTCGCAAGGTCGACGACAACCGAAACAGCTCCGAGTCGTACGCACTCGCCAAGAGGCCGACAGCAATGTCCCGCACCTGGCGGAACTGCTCAGGACTATCAGCCAGCTTGCCAGCTACCTGCACTGATACCACGGCAAGAGACAGGTCCAAGGGCAGGACTTTAAATCGACTGAACGGGTCATTGCCGAAGCCAAAGGAGACCTGACTCTCGGTCGGCGCCTGCGCAAAGGAGATTATCTCGTGAAAAACCGTAGCTCGCTCAACACTCGGAAGGCTCGGTCCAACGATTGAAATCGCTACCAAGGCATCTACTCGGTTCGCAACCACGTCGCGAGTCTCGCGAAGTCTAACTATCATAGCGCGTACGAATCGTGCCTGCTTTTCCGAGTCTAGGACGGTAACCAACGAAGCAGCTTGTCTGAGGCCGGTTCCCGTGCTAACTACCCCTGGGATGATTTGCGGAGGATCGATGTGGCGATCAAACCACTGCTGTGCAATGTCGACAACACAAGATGTGTCGGCCTTTACAGCGATCAACGCTAGGACCGCCTGCAAATTTCCGTTTGACGCCGCGCCGGAAACGCGTGCATGCACTAGATCCGGATCTCGGGTGAGCAGCTGTATACCCTCGTGGATAGCAGCTTTGCCCACCTCGTCGCCTACGAGAATCGCGTTGCACAGTTCCTCAAATACGCGATCGTGGAGGTCTTCATGGGACTCCGCGATCTGCACGAGTGATTTTATATGTTCTTTGTCGGCAAAATAGTGCGTACCAGGCTCACGTTGAAGCCTGTCGACTGTAAGACGCAGAAAAGCATCAGCTACGTCTCGCGCCACTGCATCAGATACCGACGAAAAAGCTTCGAATGCCGGGATCCAAGTATCACTCCACGGATGCGCTTGATGGGCCTGCTCCAGCTCGCGACATGCGGTCTCGCCCCACTCGGAAGCCAACTCTGTTGAAAAGTAGTCTCCGGCTGCCGCAGCGAAATTGAACGAGGCCTGACGCTCCCAGTGGGGAGCGTCGGATGGAGGAGGACGAAAATCAAGAATCACATCAGGGAGCTTCTTAGCTAGCTCTTTCAGCTTCTTCGAACGTCCGCCCCGAACGTAATGCTCAGCCGCTTCGAGCCACTTTCCTGTTGCCGCATACAGGTCACCAAAGCGCTCGTTCGTGATCATCTCGTCGCCGTAATTCGCGCTCACTACAGAATGGCTCAGATGTTGATGCAGAGAGTGGAATGCGTCTGGCCACTTCTCTGCAAGCATGGCAGAGAGTGACTTTTCGGCCAATCTTGAGGATTGAGGAAAAACGGAACCACTCCCGGCCCCCCGGAGCGCTTGAGCGAGCCGATGCAGATCGTCAATTCCTTCATCGATCCGGAGGTACTGGAGGCGTGCAGCTCTAACTGCATATATCCAAACTGCTGCCGAGTCATTGAGCTCCGACCGAGTCGCGCTGTCGATGGATCCCATCCAACTAGCAATGGCGAGATCGGGTTTTCCTGTTATGGTTAAATATCGGGCATGGCGAGCTGAAATCCATGCCGCTATAGGCAGCGGATAGCTGTGAATTTCGCCTACCAGGGTATCCCAGTCACCAGCCGCCTCCGCCAAGCACATGGCTAAGCGCGCCCGGCGCGATGCCTCGTCGCCAATGTTCGGAAGTCGCGACGCTATGGTACGGAATCTAGGCAGGCGACTTCTAATGACATCTAGATCACGCCAAACCACGGCTTGCTCTGCCACATTGAGTGCACAGTCAGTGAGATATCCGTCGCCATCTTCCATGTCGTCGAAAGCGCGGGCTACATCGTGCAGCGACACGCCACGTTCGTAACCGAAGGCTGCAACATAGGAAAGCGCCACAACGGAGCGGCGGATCGGCTGACCCACGCGCGTTTCATACTTCGCAAACTCGGTTACGTTCCGTTTTGCACCGAAGGCATCACCAACCCGCACGCTCTGCCACCCAAGATCCATACGGAGTTGGCCTGCACGCTCGAATTCCTCGGCCGCCTCAAGTGCTGCGGCCTGCCGTGATCGAATGAATGATGCATGATGCATGAAGGGCGAATCTTCGAGGGCGCACGCAACTTGATCCAGAAGGTCCGCCGCCTCCAGGGGCGCCTCCGGCAAGCGATCTTCGGCCTGCTGGAGCCTTTCAGCCTGACCTAGATGCACAATCGGACCGCGCAATATTGCGTCTGACGGTACGGGCTGCCTTTGATTGACGGAGCGCTCGATTGCGGCGAGGTCAGCTGTCGTGACCGCTAGATCCCCCTGCCGAGACTGCCGGGACTTCCAGGTCAGAAGTTCCGTAGTGGAGTAGGTAGAGGAATGACGATCAACAGGCTTGTGATGTCGTTCGCACAGCAACAGTAAATTCTCGAAGCTATTAATTTTACTTTTGGGATAGGAGGCTTCGTAACGGGGGCCAGTCGACTTTTCGGACCGAATATGCGCGATCTCAACTGTTGTGGTCAGCAAGCCTCGGTCCTTGAAGATCAAGGCGGTAAGGCACCCCGGATACGCACAGTGAGTTGCCGTTCCGAAGAGTAGTTTGATGGTCTCCGGTGTGTAGATCCGAGGCACGCTATGAGACTAGCCAACCCACCGCCCGTCGTGACGGTGGATGTCTCCCCTCGCCCTGCTGAGCGTAACTGAGACGACAACTGAGACTAGCGATCTTGAAACGGCGAACGCCCGGTCGGTCCGTGGGGACCGCCGGGCGTCTGACCTGGCCTTGCTGCGGTGGCGCGGGGATTCGAACCCCGGGAAGGCTTGCACCTTCACACGCTTTCGAGGCGTGCTCCTTAGGCCACTCGGACACGCCACCGCCGAGAAGGCTACCGGATGCCCATCCGCGTCTGCGCGGGGGATGGCCATTTGGCAGGATCGGGGGCATGAGCACGCACATTGGCGCTGAGCCGGGCGAGATCGCCGAACTTGTCCTGATGCCGGGGGACCCCCTGCGGGCCAAGTGGATCGCCGAGACGTTCCTGGAGGGGGCGTCGTGTTACTCGACGGTGCGGAACATGTTCGGGTACACGGGGACGTTCCGCGGGACGCGGGTCAGCGTTCAGGGGTCCGGGATGGGGATGCCGTCGGCCAGCATCTACGCGCATGAGCTGATCAACGACTACGGGGTGAAGTCGCTGGTCAGGGTCGGGAGCTGTGGGGCGCTGGTCGAGTCGCTGCAGCTGCGGGACGTGGTGGCGGCGATCGGGTCGAGCACCGACTCGAACATGAACCGGGCCAGGTTCGACGGGCTGATCGACTACGCGCCGGTCGCGGACTTCGGGCTGCTCCGCGCGGCGGTCGATGTGGCCGAGGCCAAGGGCATCACCATGCGGGTCGGGCCGATCCTGGCCGCGGACGCGTTCTACACGGACCGGCCCGACCTGTACGACAAGCTCGCCGACTACGGTGTGCTCGCCGTCGAGATGGAGTCGGCGGCGCTGTACACGATCGCCGCGCGGTTCCAGGCGAAGGCGCTGACGCTGCTGACGGTCAGCGACCACATCAAGACGGGCGAGCGGACCTCCGCGCAGGAGCGGGAGCAGACGTTCAGCCAGATGGTCGAGATCGCCCTCGAGGCGATCGTCAAGTAGCCGACACCAGGGCGAGCGTGGGCGAGAGCCGGGCGGCCCGCACCGCGGGCGCCAGCCCGGCCAGGACGCCGACGACCAGCGTGGCGACCAGCGAAGCGCCCACCGCCCACAAGGGCACCACAGCGGGCCAGGACCGCAGCAGCGCGTAGACGACGGTCACGGCGGCGCCGAGCAGTGCGCCGCCGAGGCCGCCGAGCAGGGACAGCAGCAGCGACTCGGCGAGGAACTGCAGCCGGATCTGGGACCGCCGGGCGCCCAGGGCCCGGCGCAGGCCGATCTCGGCGCGGCGCTCCAGCACGGAGATGACCATCGTGTTGGCGACGCCGACCCCGCCGACCAGCAGCGCCACCGCGCCGAGGCCGAGCAGCAGGCCGGTGAACGCCCGGTCCACGGCGGCGCGGGCGGCCAGGGCGTCCGACGGGCGGGAGACCTGCACCTCGTTAGGAGCCGAAGGGTTCGCGGTGGCGGCGAGGACCGCCGCCACCGCGGTCACGGCGTCCGGGCGGGTGCGGGCGTAGATCGTCGTCGGGTAGCCGTCGAAGTCGAGCTCGGCGGCCGCCGACCAGCTGATGAGCGCCGCCGTGTCCAGTGCGGGCGCCAGCGGTACCGGCGAAAGAACCCCCACGACGGTGAACCACCGCTCTGCCAGCCATACGCGCAGCCCAGGGGACGAGACGCCGAGCAGGGACGCCGCCCGCGAGCCCAGCACCACCACGGGCGCGGCGCCGGAGCCGAGCCACGAGCCCGACGCCACCGCGGCGCCCACGGTGGGCAGCAGCGAAGGTAACGCCGCCAGGACGGCGATGCCGCCCGTCGACGAGGCGGGGATGCGGTCCGTGCGATACACCCGCGCGGACGCGACCCGCCCGGTCGAGGACACCGAGGTCACCGGCCCGATCCGGGACACCATCGCCGGCGCCGACGGCGGCAGGTGCGACTCCTCGCCGAAGAACGACTTCCCGGGGCCGACGGTCAGGAGGTTGGTGCCCAGGGCGTCCAGCGACCGGTCCAGCGACGCCCGGCTCGACGTGGAGATCCCCACGACGGCCACCATCGCCGCGATCCCGATCGCGACGCCCAGCGCCGACAGCACCACCCGCAGCGGCCGCGTCCGCAGGCCCGCGGTGCCCACACGGACGACATCCAGAAACGAGAGCCTCACAGGATCCTCCCGTCGCGCATCCGCACCCGGCGGGGCAGGGCGGCCGCGATGTCCAGGTCGTGCGTGATCACCACGACGGTCGTCCCGGTGGCGTGCAGCTCGCGCAACAGCGACAGCACGCCGGCACCCGCCGCGGTGTCGAGGTTGCCGGTCGGCTCGTCGGCCAGCAGCAGCGCCGGCGAGCCCACGACGGCCCGGGCGACCGCCACCCGTTGCCGCTCGCCCCCGGACAGCTCGTGCGGCCGATGCGTGGCCCGGTGCCCGAGCCCGACCCGGTCCAGCGCGGCCAGGGCGAGCCGTCGCCGGTCGGCGAGCCGCACCCCCGCGTAGAGCAGCCCGTCGGCGACGTTGTCGACCGCGCGCACGCCGGCCGCCAGGTGGAACTGCTGGAAGACGAAGCCGATCGTCGTCGCCCGCAGCCGGGACAGCCGGTCGTCGGGGAGCGTCCCGACGTCGAGGCCGTCGATCGAGACCGAGCCGCTGGTGGGCCGGTCCAGCGTGCCGACGAGGTTGAGCATCGTCGACTTCCCGGAGCCGGAGGGGCCTACGATCGCGAGCATCTCGCCGGCCTCGACCGACAGCGACACGCCGTCCAGTGCCGTGATGCCGCCGGTGTACGACTTCCGCACGTCCTCCAGGCGGATCATCCGGCGGTCCCGACGGTGAGCCCCTCGCGGACGTCGGGGCCCGAGACCTCGACCCGGCCCGCGGCGAACAGCCCGGTGGTGACGGCGACCGTGCGCATCGCGTGGCCGTCGACGAGCTGCAGCCCGTAGCCGCCCTCGGCGAGCGCGACCAGCGCCCCGACCGGCACGATGAGCACGCCGTCGCGCCGCTGCGAGACCAGCGTGACGTCGACGGGTGCCGACGAGTAGGCGCCGAGGGCGTCCTGGGACGGCAACGTCACGGTCACGTCGACGGTCACGATCGACGGCGGCCCGGGCTGCACGGTGGCGACGGCGCCGATCGCGGTGATGGTCCCCGGCACGGTGGCGCCGTCGGGGAGCTTCACGGTGGCCTGGTCGCCGACCGAGGCGAGGCGCTGCTTGGTGACGTCGAGCCTGACCGTGACCTGCCGGGTCCGCCCGGTCCACTCCAGCAACGGGCCGGTGGCGTTGTCGCCGAGGTGGGCCTTGACGGCGCCGACCCGGACCGGCCCGGGCGCCATGACGACCCGGCCCAGCTCGACGACGCCGGTCTCCGGCAGGCCGAGCCGCTCCTGCCAGTCCCGCACCGCCGACGCCGTCGAGGACGTGAACGAGTCGTCGGCCGTGAACCCCTTGTAGCCGAGCGCCGAGAGGTTGCGCTCGAACGCCGCGACGTCCGCGCCCGAGTCGCCCGCGCGGAGCGACCGGTGCAGCGGCGCCGCGTCGTACATGAGCAGCACCGGCAGGCCGTCGACGTGCAGCAGCGGCTGGCCGCGCTCGACGGTGGCCCCCTCGGCGGGCAGGCCGGTGACCATGCCGGGCAGCCGGCCGGTCACGGTGGTCGCGGGGCCGAAGTCGAGGGTCCCGTCGACGTCCTCGGTCTCGGTGAGCGTCCCGCGGGTGATCTTCGTCGTGGCGACAGGGGGACGGTCCGCGGCCGGCGCCGGGTCGCGGTCGAGCAGCACCCACCCGCCGGCACCGGCGAGCGCGAGGACGGGCAGGGCGATCAGCAGGGTGCGCCTCACCGGCCCACGACCCCCTTGCAGGCGTTCGCCGCCTCCTGGAAGCCGGGCTTGCCGACGAGCTTGACCATGTCGCCGACGCCCGTCGCGGGGTCGGGGTCGGGCATGTCGATGCCGTGCTCGCGCATGCACCTGGCGAACTGGCGGGCCTGCTCGAGCTGCTCGGGGGTGAGGTTGCTCAGGGTGCCGCCGTTGGGCAGCAGCCGCTGGCAGGCCGGCATCGCCTCGGCGACCTTGTCGCGGTTGACGTCGGGGCCGAACTCCAGCCTGCCGTCGGGGCCCGGGTCGGGCACCTCGACGCCGTGCTCCCGCATGCACTGCGCGAACTGCCGGTTGGCCTCGGCCTGGCTGATGGACGGCGACGCGGACGCGGCGGCGCCGCCGCCCGCCGTGGCCACGGACGGGCCGGTGGTGGACGAGCAGGCGGCCAGCAGCAGCGCCGTCGTCAGCAGGATGCGTCTCATGCGGGCAGCAGACGCCTCCGGCGATAAACGGGCCGTGAGCGTGCGGGCTTATCCCCGGCTTACGCGGCGGGCGGGCACCATGGATCGCGTGCGGGTACTGGTGGTCGAGGACGAGCAGCTGCTGGCCGACGCGGTCGCCGAGGGGCTGCGCCGGGAGTCGTTCGCGGTCGACGTCGCCTACGACGGCGACGGCGCGCTGGAGCGGCTCGGGGTCAACGAGTACGACGTGCTGGTCCTCGACCGGGACCTGCCGTCGGTCGGCGGCGACGACGTCTGCCGGTGGGTGAGCGCCGAGCTGCCGGAGACCCGGATCCTGATGCTGACGGCCGCCTCCGCGGTCCTCGACCGGGTCGAAGGGCTGTCCCTCGGCGCCGACGACTACCTCGGCAAGCCGTTCGCGTTCGCCGAGCTGGTCGCGCGGGTCCGGGCGCTCGGCCGGCGGGCCAGGGCGGCGACCCCGCCGGTGCTGGAGCGTGGCGACCTGCGCCTGGACCCCAACCGGCGCGAGGTGTTCCGGGCCGGGCGTTACGTGGCGCTGACCCGCAAGGAGTTCGCGGTCCTGGAGGAGCTGCTGCGGGCCGGCGGCGCCGTGCTCAGCGCCGAGCAGCTCCTCGAACGCGCCTGGGACGAGCACATCGACCCGTTCACCAACGTGCTGCGGGTGACGGTGATGACGCTGCGCCGCAAGCTCGGCGACCCACCGGTGATCGAGACCGTGGCCGGCGTCGGGTACCAGATCCGATGAACAGACTGGGGATCCGGACGCGGTTGACCGTCCTGTACGGCGTGCTCTTCCTCCTCGGCGGGACGATCCTGCTCGGCGTCACCTACTTCCTGGTGCGGGAGAACATCCACCAGCGCGGCGCCGGCACGACCGCGGACCTGCCGGCCGAGATCAGGATCGGCAACGTGGCGGTCAACGAGTTCGTCCAGCAGCTGGCGGCGCGCCAGGCGCGGATCGAGCAGGACACCCTCGACGCGCTGATCACCCAGGGCGCGATCGCGCTCGGCGCGGTGACGGTGATCGGCGTCGGGTTCGGCTGGCTGATGGCGGAGCGGGCGCTGCGGCCGGTCGGGCGGATCACCGAGACGGCGCGCCGGGTCGCGGGCGGCAGCCTGCACGAGCGGATCGCGCTGCAGGGGCCGGCCGACGAGATCAAGGAGCTGGCGGACACGTTCGACTCGATGCTGGAGCGCCTCGACGGCGCGTTCGACGGGCAGCGCCGGTTCGTGGCCAGCGCCTCGCACGAGCTGCGCACGCCGCTGACCATCAACCGCACGCTGATCGAGGTCGCGCTGGGCCGGCCGTCGCCGCCGCCGGAGCTCGTGCACCTCGGGGAGACGCTGCTCGCGGTCAACGCGCGGCACGAGCGGCTGATCGACGGGCTGCTCACCCTGGTGGCCTCGGAGCAGGCGCTGACCGTGCACGAGACGGTGGACCTCGCGGAGATCGCGCGGCACGTCACGGCCGGTGCCGCCGCCGACGTGTCGCCGGGGGCGGCGCCGACCGTCGGCGACCCCGTGCTGCTCGAGCGGGTGGTGCAGAACCTCGTCGACAACGCGCTCGCGTACAACGTGGAGGGCGGCGACGTGTGGGTGCGCACCCGCACGGCCGGCGCCTCGGCGGAGCTCGTCGTGGAGAACACCGGCCCGGTGATCCCGGCCTACGAGGTGCCGCGGCTGTTCGAGCCGTTCCGCCGGCTGCGCGGGCGCACCGGGTCGGCGCAGGGCACGGGGCTGGGCCTGTCGATCGTGCGCTCGGTCGCGGTCGCGCACGGCGGGCGGGTCGACGCGCGGCCCCGCGACGGCGGCGGGCTCATCGTCACGGTGACCCTGCCCACACACAAACTAACCGATCGGTCGGTCGTTTAGTTGGTACTGTCGGGGGCGTGCCCACCGTCGACGGCCGCCTGGCGCGCGGCGAACGTGCCCGCACCGCGACCCTCGACGTCGCGGTGGCGCTCGCGACCGAGTCCGGCCTCGACGGGCTGTCGTTCAGCCAGCTCGCGGAGCGGGCCGGGGTCAGCAAGTCGGGCCTGTTCGCGCACTGGTCGACCAAGGAGGAGCTGCAGCTCGCCGCCGTCGCCCACGCCTCGCAGCGCTTCACCGAGGTGGTCGTGCGGCCCGCGCTGCGGGCGCCGCGCGGCATCCGCCGGCTGTGGGCGCTGCAGGAGAGCCGGCTCGCCGACATGGCCAGCGGCGCCCTGCCCGGCGGCTGCTTCTTCACCAACGCGCAGTTCGAGTTCACGGTCCGGCCCGGCAGCGTCCGCGACGCGCTGAGCGCCGCCCTCGCCGACTGGCACACCCTGCTGGAGCGGCTGATCACCGAGGCGGTCGAGCTCGGCGAGCTGCCCGCCGACGTCCATCCTCCGCGGCTCGCGTTCGAGCTCAACGCGCTGGGCACCGCGGCGGTCTACGAGTCGCGGCTGCTGCGGGCGGAGGAGATCTACACGTATGCGCGGACGGCCGCCCTGGAGCGGCTGCGCGCCCTGGCCCTGGTCCCGTATCTGGAGGCGCTGACATGACCACCACCGTCCTGCCCGGCCACGTCGCCCCGTTCGTCGTGCACTTCGACGACCTCGACGCGATGGGCATCGTGCACAACGCCCGCTACGCGGTGTTCCTGGAGCGGGCCCTGTCGCAGTGGTGGGCCGATCGCGGCCACTCCTACGCCGGCGGCCGGCCGACCACGCCGGACGTGATGCACGCCGTCGCGGAGTACTCGATCTCCTACAAGGCGCCCGTCCGCGGCACCGGCGAGATCGGCGTCCACTTCTGGATCGAGACGCTCGGCGAGACGAGCGCCGTCTACCGCTTCCGCATCCTGTCCGCCGACGGCCTGACCGTCCACGCGGAGGGCCGGCGCGTCAACGTGAAGCTCGACCCGCGCACGCTGCGCCCCGCGCCGTGGAGCGAGGACGCCCGCACCCACGCGAGCACTTTGCTCAGTTCCTGAAGGCCGTCGCCGATGCGTCCGGTATCGATCGCCGGGACGGAAGGTGCCTCACCATGCAGCGTCGGTCCGACATCCACGTGACCGTGCCGCGGGGGCGGCTCACCGGCCTGCTGGCGGACCTCGGCCTCAACGCGCGCAACGCCCTCGTCGTCGGCGTCGTCGCCCTGGCGGCGCTGGTCATCGGCACCGCGTCGCTGACCACGATGCTCGGCATGCGCAGCGACGTACGCACGATCAAGGCGCACCACGTGGACAGCCTCAGCACCTTCTCCGAGCTGCGCGGCGACATCGGTCTGCTCTACCGCACCGTGCTGGTCTACATCCTGACCAAGTCCGCACCGGCGCCGGACGCGCAGCGGCTCGCGGCGGCGCGGGAGGAGATCACCAAGGCCGACGCCGACACGGACCGGAACCTGGCCGAATACCGGAAGGCGGCCGAGGCCTCACCGGCCCGCCTCGCCGCGGCCGACGAGCTCGAGAAGACCATCCTCGCCTACCGGCAGCTGCGCAACGCCGCGTTCCTGGGCGAGGGCGCGGCCGCCTCCGGCTCGCCCGTGCCGGCCGCGCAGCAGCAACAGCAGGCGGAGCGGATCGAGTCGGCGTTGCTTGCGGCGGTACAGCAGGTGCAGGATCTCGAACTGTCCGAGGCGGAGGCGCGGTCGGCGCAGGTCGAGGCCCGGTTCTCCGATGCCCGCACCACGATGATCGTGGCCTACGCCGTGGGCATCCTGCTCGCGCTGACCCTGGCCGTCTGGGCCGCGCGGCTGACGAGACGCCAGCTGTCGAGCGTGTCGGCGGCCCTCGGTGCCGTCGCCGCGGGTGACCTGACGACGTCCGCGGAGGTGCGCGGGCGGGACGAGCTGGGCCAGATGGCCGCCGCGGTCAACGCGGCCCGCACCGGGCTGCGCGACACCGTCTCCTCGCTGACCGCCGGCTCCCGGACGCTCGGCCAGAACACCTCCCGGCTGACGTCCGTCACCAAGCTCCTGGCCGGCAGCGCGTCGGCGGCGGCCCGGCAGGCGGGCCTGGTCGCGTCGTCCGCGGGCAGCGTCTCCACCAACACCCAGGCCGCCGCGGCCGGCGCCGACGAGATGGACGCCTCGATCCGCGAGATCGCCCGCAACGCCAACGAGGCCGTCACCGTCGCCGCCGAGGCGGTCAGCGTCGCGGCCACCACCACCAACACCGTGTCGCAGCTCGGCGCGTCGTCCGCGGAGATCGGCAACATCGTCGCGACGATCACCGCCATCGCGACGCAGACCAACCTGCTCGCCCTCAACGCGACGATCGAGGCGGCCCGCGCCGGCGCGGCGGGCAAGGGCTTCGCCGTGGTGGCCAGCGAGGTGAAGGACCTGGCGCAGGAGACCGCCCGCGCGACCGGCCAGATCTCCGAGCAGGTCAGCGCCATCCAGGTCGACACCGCCGAGGCCGTCGAGGCGATCAGCCGCATCAGCGAGATCATCGCGCGGATCAACGAGTATCAGCTGACGATCGCCGCGGCCGTCGAGCAGCAGAGCGCCACCACGAAGGAGATGAGCCGCAGCGTCGCCGACACCGCCGACTCCTCGACCGACATCGCCACCAACATCACCGGCGTGGCCGACGCGACCCAGCAGACCACGACCAACCTCGCCGAGGCCGACGCGGCCGTCGCCGACCTGACCCGCCTCAGCGACGAGCTCCAGCAACTGGCCGGCCGCTTCCGCACCTGACGATCGGACGAGCACGGCAAGCTACGGCATCTCACGCCCGCGGCCTGTCGCTGCGCGCTCGCCGCCCAGGTCAACTACTCACACACCTACCTCTGGGAACTGGAAACCGGCCGCAAGCAACCCCCACCGCCTGTCGCCGACTACCTCGACAAGGCCTTCCTCGAAGCTGGATTCGCCGATCGCCACGGCGACAGGTCGAGGCACTCGCCCGCACGGCACCGACCGGCGTGATTGCACAGCTCGCAACATGGCTGTACGACACGTACGTCAGGCCAGCCGCCGCTGATGCGACCCGGCGCCGAGCGGTACTCCCGCCGGCTGCGCAACGAGACCCGCCTCTCGTTGTTCCGGATCGAAGTCAGCCGACAAGGCCGCACACCGACCACGGAGTGCCGCTCGATCGCCCACGTGCCGACGCCGGCCGACGTCGCCCGGAGGAGCGTCGCCTGGCCTGTCGTCTCAGTTGTCGTCTCATTGGAACTGGGCACGTACCGCCTGCTCGACCGCATAGTGCCCGCCCTTGCTCGTCGGCCGCAGGCCCTGTTGCGCGAGCAACGCAGTGCATGCAAATCGCGCCGCGTCATAGGCAAGCGTGTAGCTGCTGCCGGGATCTTTCTCGCAGAGTACGACGGCCGAGATCAGCGTGCGCTCGGCTTTGTCGAGCAATGGTTGGCCGTTGGCGTCCGCGCCTTGAATCTTCTGCAGGTCACCGAGGTCGAGAAGCTTGCGAATCGTGTCGGCACCCTGCGCCCACTGGGGCATGCTTGAGTCCTTCCCGGTTCGTGCGCCGCCGTGGGCTAGTCGCAACGCCGTTCAGTTAGGTGGTTCGGTGGTTCGTCAAGGGCGTGTCTGAGACGTGAAGCAGCGGAGCTCCGGTATAGAGGGTGGTCACTCTAAGA